>JALFYG010000190.1 GCA_022784805.1 Spirochaetales bacterium | reverse complement strand
ATGTAAATGTTCCTGTAACGACAGTAGGCGACACTGATTATTACCTTGGCTGCTACAAGACTTACGATACATTCTCAGCAAGCAAGACTTCTTATATCCTCAACGATACTTCTGTAATCGGCGTCAGCCAGTTCCCAATGCAGATTGTTGAAGTAATGCCTGGCTTCGATTCTTATGATTGGATTAAAGATTTCGACGAAGAAGTTGAGTGCATTTTGCTTGTAGAACAGAACAATATTGAAGAAACACTGTACTTTAACGGTACAATCACAGGTGGTAAGTATCTTGGAACAACCAAAAAGATTTCCGAAGCAGTGACAGTCAAATCCGAGATGGAAGGAGAGGGCTTTAGACTTTACTTTATGGACGGAGAGACCAAGACTTACGTAGAGATTGTTGACGGTAAGGCTGCTCTCAACAAAGAAACAAGTGGTAACGTGTGGACATATAACAAGGAAGGTAACACTTTCGTTACAAAGTGTGGAGATACAGACTACTACCTTGGCTGCTACAAGACTTACGATACATTCTCAGCAAGCAAGACTTCTTATATCCTCTCCGATACTTCCGTAATAGGTGTCAGCCAGTTCCCAATGAAGGCTTTCACAAGTAATCCAGTGTTTGTTACAATGGGCTTAGATTTGACTGCAGAAGTTGATGAAGATGAAGTCTATGTTTTTAGTGTAGAGCAGAATAATATCGGAAAGGCCCTCTTCTTTACAGGTGATCTTACAGGTGGCAAGTATCTTGCGACTTCCAATGATTTCGGTTATGCCACACCAATGAAAGTCCAGAAGGAAGGCGAAGGATTCAGACTTTACTCTTTCGATGCCGAAGGTAGACATTATGTTGAGATCATTGATGGAAAGGCAACTGTGAACTCCCAGCCTCAGGGTAGTGTTTGGACAATTGATCCTGAGACAGGAGTCATCATGACTGATTGTAGCGGAACAATGTATTACCTTGGCTGCTACAAGACTTACGATACGTTCTCAGCCAGCAAGACTTCCTACATTTCCGATACCTCTGTAATCGGTGTAAGTCAGTTCCCTGCTAGACTTTATGAAGTATCATTTAATAGATAAGAAAATGGCGGGAGGGAGACCTCCCGCATATGTTATATCTTGAAGAAAAAGGCACCTTTTTCTTGAGGGTATAAATGGATTTAATTGTTTTTGAAAAAGCCTTGGAAATCATCAAGGCCCATGACACTATTATAATTTATAGACACAGTAATCCTGATGGAGATGCTCTTGGCTCCCAGGTCGGATTATGTGAGATAATAAAGGACAACTATCCTGAAAAGAGAGTATTCATTGTAGGGGATGAAAGCGATAGATATGGTTTTATTGTTAATAGAGCAATGGATAATTTAGAAGACGCTTTAATCCCTTCTTCACTTTCTATTATTCTCGATACTTCTTCTCCTCATCTTATTAGTGGAGAGCTTTGGAAGGAATCTGAAGAAACCTTAAGATTTGATCACCATCTATTTGTAGAAAAAATAGCTGATTATGAAGTTGTGGACTCAAGCTATGAGTCTGCTTCAGGACTTATTGCTGACTTTGCCATGACACTTGGCTTAAAGGTGAGTGAGAAAGCTGCAAAGGCTCTTTATACAGGAATCGTGACAGATAGTGGTCGCTTTCTCTATGACTCGGTGTCATCAAGAACCCATAGAGTCGTGGCATTTTTGTTGGAGAGAGAGTTTGACAGAAACGAAATCTATAGAAACCTCTATGTAGAGGACTTGGATAGCGTAAAGAGAAAGCTGTCATTTATGGAGAGGATTAAGTTCACATATAATAATGTTGCTTACGTCTACTCCACAAATGAAGATGTAAGTAAGATGGGAGTCTCTCCATTCTCTGTTTCCCGTGGAATGGTGAATACCATGGCAAACCTGAGGGGAGTACACGTTTGGGTGAACTTCACCGAAGATGGGGACAAAGTATTGGCAGAGCTGAGAAGTGATAGATACGACATAAACAAGATAGCGGTGAAGTATGGTGGAGGCGGGCACCTCAAGGCCAGTGGCGCCACACTCCAGAATAGGAAAGAAGCAGAGGCCATGCTGAAAGACTTGGATATGCTTGTGGAAGGAAAGTGAAATGAGTGACGTTAAGAACTTAATTTTTGATAAAATAAAAGAGTATGACTCCATAGTAATCGGAAGGCACTTCAGACCGGACGGAGACGCTGTAGGCTCCACCATGGGGCTGGGACGCATTATCAGCCTTACTTATCCAGAGAAGAAAGTATATCTCTCAAACAAAGATAAGAGCGAGTATATGTCTTTTCTAGGTGACACAAGCGAGCTTGTGGATGAGGAGATAATAAAAAACTCACTTGTGATCATCATAGATACAGCAACAGAAGACAGAGTATCAGATGAAAGAATATTGAAGGGAAAAGAAGTCATCAAAATCGACCACCACATTGAAGTTGCCCCTTACGGAGATATTTCATGGGTGGAGGACTGGAGAAGCAGCGCTTCTGAGATGATAGCTTCTTTTTATGAAACATTCTCATCTTCTTTCAAGATCGACACCTTGGCAGCTACAATGATCTATACAGGTATGGTTACAGACAGCGGTAGGTTCCGTTTCTCCTCCACATCCCCTGAGACACTGAGACTAGCGGGAATTATGGTCGGAAAGGGAGTGAATATCGAGAGGTTACAGGCAAACCTAGATCTCAATGATTACAATTTCTATAAGTACCAGGCTGATGTGTTTTCAAAGATTGAGATGACAGAGAATGGGGTGGCTTGGCTCTATGTAGACAATGAGATGCAGAAAAAGTGGAACCTCACAAAGGAAGACGCCAGCGAAAGCGTAGGCTTCATGAGCGGGATAAAGGGCTCCATCTGCTGGATTGCTTTTATAGACAACAGTGACGGCACCATAAGGGTGAGACTACGCTCTAGGTTTATGACTGTAAATAAAATAGCAGAAAAATACCATGGAGGAGGCCATGACAGGGCCTCAGGAGCCACCTGTTATTCAAAAGAGGAGATGGAAGCTCTTATTAAAGATGCGGACTTGGAGACAAAGAGATTTAAAGAGAGTGGAGAGTACTGGATATGAGAATACTTCTTACCAATGATGATGGAATATATGCTGAAGGTTTTAAACATTTGGTGTCTTGGGCAAAAAATATAGGTGATGTGACTATCTGTGCACCCAAAGGACAACAGAGCGGCAAGTCTCAGTCTTTGAATCTCCACAATATGTTTGAAGTAAAGAAAGTGGATTACCCAGGAGTGAAGGATGCATACTATGTCGATTCCACCCCTGCAGACTGTGTTCGCTTTGCCTTTGATGTACTAGGACACTTTGACTTGGTTTTAAGCGGCGTCAACTGTGGATATAACATTGGAGACGATATTGCATACTCTGGAACCTGCGGCGCAATGTTTGATGCCGCCTTCTGGGAATCAAAGGCCATTGCTTTCTCCTGCTCTTTCACTTCCTTCGATTCCTTCCCTAAGTATATTGATAAAGTATGGGAAGTCTTTGAGAGAATGTCTCTCTTGGATAAGAGCGATCTATGGAATGTAAACTTCCCGGATGTTGTTGAAGGCATTACCTTCACTAAGCAGGGTGGCGCTTATGTCCAGGACCATTTCCATAGAGTTGAAGGTGATATGTGGACTCAGAGAGGATACTACATCGACAAGGAGAGGGAAAAAGAGGGTAAGGTCAATGCAATAGGCAAAGATGTGGACTCAGATATCTTTGCTGTGGAGAAGCGCAATCTTATTTCCATCACTCCAATGATCGTGGATAGAACAGACTACAGGGCACTGGAAGAAATAAAGGGTGAGAGCATCGTTTTCTGATGCTCTCAACTTTCAAGGATCTATTTTCTCCCTTTTTTCGGTGATATTTCGTTATATAGGGTAAAGCCAAGAATAAGGACTCCACCTACTATCTGCCAAAGGGTGATGGACTCACCAAGGACAAAGACTGAGATCAACACCGCAACAAGAGGGTCAATGTAGCTGAGTATGGCTGCCTTTTGTCCAGGTAGCTCCTTCAGGGAGGAGAAGTACATGCAGTATGTAATACCTGTATGTATAAGGCCCACTATCAGAAGGTTAATCCAGCCAGTGGCGTTGAGACTGAGTACATTGATGCCACTAGTGAGAAGCACATATGGAAGAAGTGTGACTATGGCTGACAAAAACTGAAGAAATGTCCTATGGATGCCTTCGACGTTTTTGATGAACTTATTGATGAGAATGACAGTTGCGTAGAAAACAGCGGCACCCAAGCCATAGAGAATTCCCAAGGTATTATTGTTATTGCCGAAGTCTCCGATACCTGTAATCATCACAAGACCCAAAGTCGACATCAAGAAACAGATGATTTCCTTGATGGAAAGCTTTTCCTTGAAAAGAATAGGGCATACTATGGTGACGATGACTGGTGCAAAGTGGTAGCTGAGGGTTGCAAGAGAGATCGTGGTGTATTTATAAGCCTCAAAAAGAAGGATCCAGTTTATTCCCATTGCCACTCCCGACAGGATAAGAAGCACCAATTCCTTCTTGATGAATTTATAATCTATCTTCTCTCCTCTTATCTTCAAGTAAACAAAGATTAGAAGGGCTGCAAGGATCGCCCTATAGAGGGCAAGCTCCCCAGAGCTTACTGCTATATTTCTAGTAAAAATGCCCAAAGTTCCGAAAATAGCCATAGAAAGGCTAAATAAAAACTTCGGACTAGCCTTAGTTTTCATGACACTTCCTCGTGATAGGTTGAAGATAAATTGAATCTCTTATTTCTCTGAACTATTCACTTATTTTCGATAAATGTAAAGCAATCTTATTGGTACAAAAATGTGAAATAGTTTTCAAGGAAAAAAGCTTTTGTCAGATCTCCAAAGAGAGGATATATTCAGCCACCACTTCGGCAATAGCTTTCGCGCCTTCCTTGTTTGGGTGGACCCTGTCATCCTGGAACCACTCTGGGTGTAGGGAAGTGAGGGCATGGATATCGAGTAGGGGATAACCATACTCCTCGGATACTTCCCTTATTATCTCAGATATCTTATCGATTACCGGTGGCTGGATATCATAACTTGTGATACCGCTCTCTTGGCTCCCATTATAGAAAGCAGTGGCCACAGTACAGAGAATGACGCTGGAGTCTTTATAAGTCTCAAAGAGTGAGAGATACTCTTTCTTGAACTTCTCTTCTCCCTTCCAATTGAAAGGCTTCGAGTCATTGGAGCCAAGCATGAAGACTACGATATCTGGATCAAACTCAAGACTCTTTTTATATGGAGAGGAGAATGGGTATGGCTTATTGGAGTCAGTCTGGACAGAGTAGCCACTTAAGCCATAGTTATTGACTGAATATTCCTCTCCCAAAAGCTTTCCGAGGTAATAGGGATAATTATTTGTTCTCCAGTTGGTTATGCCATAGCCATAGGTGACACTGTCACCTACACAGGCAACCTTGATTGTATTCTCCCCGTCTTTATAAATTCTGAAACCTGATAGCCCTGTAAAGTACAGGTAAGAAAAGAAAATAAGAGCACCAAGGATAAGTGCTGAAAGAATGGAAAGTAGTGTTATTTTGATGATTCTCTTCTTCATAATCCTCTCTTAATGGTACAAAACACAACCCAAAGGAGCAATGATAATCAGCAGGATAAAAAACAAATAACGATAAAAAAGAAAAGAAGTTTAACGTAATAGTGCAACTCTGAAACTGTTTTGCTATATCTTTTGAGGCTAGACTGAAGATAAGGAGATTATATGAAAAAAGCGGTTACACTTTTATTGTTGGTTTTATTGTCCGTTTCTTTTGCTTTTGCTTCCGTTTATATCTCTGTAAACGATTTGGATGCAGAAAAGGTGACAGAAACAAAGGATTATGATGGAGTCTTCCTTATTGCCACTCCAGATAAGCACATGACCATTGAAATGCTTGATGATGGAAGAGAAGCTGAAGACGGAGAAGTCTTCAACGGAAGAATAAAGCTTGAGGGAAGCGGTAAGATTAACCAGAGAGCTATATCTTTCGATGCTAAAAAGGGTGAAGTTCTCAAGGTTTACCTTAATTCCTCTTCAAAGACTGAAGCCAGAACCTTGGTTCTTGCTGACGCTAGCGGAAACCAGATCGGAGCACTTACAGCTCCTGTAGACGGCTCCTCTGTTGGAATCGAGACCTTTGAAATTCCTCAGGACGGAACCTATTACCTTTGGTCAAAGAAATCTGGAATAAACATCTACATGTTGATCGTGGAGTAAGCTTATGAAAAAAGCCTTCTTAATCCTTTTGCTACTTGTTTTTTCCTCCCTCTCTATCTTTGCTCTGGATCCTCCCAAAATCAACAGAGTGGAAAGGGATTCAAAAGATGAAGAAAAGATGTATGTCTACTTTGACTTTGAGACAGGAGACGGCGGAGGAGAGAAGGCTATCGTAAAGCTTTACGACGAGGAGATGAAACTCCTCGATTCCAAGACTGTAGGAAAGAGTAAGAAATTGGAGAAGAAGGCCTTCTTTAAGCCTTCTTCCTCAGGTAGATACTTTATCGAGGTAATTGGAATAAAGGGCGAAGAGGAGATAAAGAGTACACTCTACGATATGGAGTGGAAGTATCCTCTCTTTGCTCCTGAAATAAGCGCAAGAAATGAGGGGGACAATACCATCAGAATAGAATGGGATGGAGTTAAGGAAGCCGATGGTTATATCGTCACCCTTAACGGCGAAGAGTACTCCACCCTCAATACTTTTATGCTCTTTTCTGGACTTAATGAAGGCGAGAAGTATGCCTTCACTGTATCTGCCCTACGTGGAGAAGAGAAGAAAGAATCCCAGGTCTTATATAAGACAGCGAGAAAAGAAGTGGACAGAGAGTGGATTTTCACCCGCTTCGGGCAGTCTACCAAGGATGCGTTGAACACTTATGTTCTAATAAATTCAGACGAGCTGGAGCTAAAGCTTAATTCATGCTCTGTCACAACAACCGGTGATGTCTCAGAAAAGGGTGGTAAGTATACATCCCTACATGACGGCATCTCATACTATTACACAGTAATTGATCCTGAAACTGAGAACTTCTCCCTCAGTGCAACCTTTGTGATTGATTTCATCAACCCAACCCCTGACGGACAGGAGGGCTTTGGAATCATTGCAATGGACTCTCTAGGAGAAAATGGTGTCAGCAGCACTAACCACTACACAAACTCTGCCTCCATTATTGCAACTAAGTATGAAGGCTGGATAAATGGAGTCAAATACTCATCAAAAGACACCTTGGGTTCCAGGTTTGTAACAGGAATCACAAGGGAAAGTATCATGAAGGGTGAAGAAGCTATTACAGAGAATGCTTCTTCCCTCTCTGAGGCTTATAGCTATAAAAAAGAAGATTTAATTACAAAGGGAAATGAATATAGAGTCACCCTTTCCTTAGATAACACTGGTTTCCACGCCATAGTTGATGGAGAAGACCATATTCTCTATGAGGGAAGGGATGAGCTTACCAAAATAGATGAGGACCATATCTATGTTGGTTTCTCTGTGGCAAGAGGATGTAATGTAACAGTAAAGGATGTTGTCTTCACCACATCTGACCCAGCTCTTGATCCTGAGGCCCTTCCTAAGCCAAAGACAGTGGTTCCATATGAAGTGAAGATAGAATCTCCTTCAACTTGTTCTTCCGGCCCATATAAGTTCACTCTATCTACAAACGCAGACGGAGTGGCTGAAGTTTATGACAAGAAAGACGGTAAGGTTCTTCTCTCTTCTTTCCCTGTAAAGAAGGGCATAGATGTCTCTGGTTACATCTTACTCTCAGAAGGCATTACAGACATTAAGGTTGTATTTACTCCTGAAGCAGTAGATAGCGATGGAGACTATGTAATGGGTGTTTGGAACGAGAGTGGAAAGCTCGAAGGAAGCACAGACCCTATTGTTGTTGAATACAACATTGAAAAGAGAGTCTATGATAAGAGCACTCTCTATGTATCTCCTTCTGGAACAGAAGAGGGAGAAGGCACAAAGGATTCTCCTCTGGATATATATTCAGCCATTAAGTTCTCATCCCCTGGAACAACAATAGTCATGGAAGAAGGCGTCTATGAAATAAAGGATAGACTTAAGATAGAGAGGGGAAACAGCGGTCGAAGAGGAAGCTACAAGACTCTCATAGGAGAAGGGGAAGTAATTCTCGACTTCTCTTCCTCTGGGTATGGAATGGAGCTATGGGGAGACTACTGGGTCTTGTCGAACTTTACGATCAGAAACACCATCGACGGTAAGAAGGGCCTCCAGATTGCCGGAAACTATAACATTGTTGAGTTTATTACTGCCGAGTATTCAGGAGACACAGGAATACAAATAAGCGGTTCCTCCTCAGACAGCAGAAATAAGTGGCCAAAGGGGAACGTGGTGAGATATTGTATCTCCCACGACAACGCAGACAGCGCCATGAATAACGCCGATGGCTTTGCAGCAAAACTCACCGTTGGTGAAGGCAATAGCTTTGTCTCTTGCGTTGCATACAATAACGCTGACGATGGCTGGGATCTATTCTCCAAGATAGAGACCGGAGCAATCGAGAAGGTCGTTGTAGATAAGTGTGTGGCCTATAACAATGGTGTACTCTCTGACGGAAGAAGTGGAGGAGACGGAAACGGCTTCAAGCTTGGTGGAGACGGAATAGGCGTGGAACATGTTCTCTCCAACAGTATCGCCTTCAATAACCTTTCAAACGGTGTCACAAGTAACTCCAACCCTAAGTGTAAGGTTGAGAATGTCATATCTTGGAATAACTGGGGATATAACATCACGCTCTATGGAAAGGGAGACGGAGAAAGGGACTATGGACTAAAGAATGTTATATCCATAAGCGGTGGAGGCTGCGACAACATTCTTGAAGAAGAGAGCCTCTTTAGTGACAACACTTATCTATGGAATGGAAAAGAGAGTGTCAACCTAAATGGTGAGACAATTGATGAGAGTATCTTTGTCTCAACAGAGTTCTCAGGCTTCAATATCACAAGAGATGGAATAGACCTCAATGGATTTTTGTCTCTTAAATCGGGCCTTGGTTTCTCTATAGATTTATAAGAACAAAAAGCAAAGAAAATATTCAATTGTACGAGATTGGTTTTTCTTTGCTTTTGCTTTCTTTGGCATTACTATAGGAGATATGAAAAAAATCAAAGTAACTATTGAGGATGGAAACTATGAAGTGGAGAAGTACTCCACTATACTTGACGCCCTTGCCCTAAAAGGGCTGATAGAAAAAGATAAGGCATATAATTACCTTGAAAACCCTATTGTTGGGGCGAAGGTAAATGGTGTGACAAAGGGTTTGAGGGATGTACTTACTTCTACTTCCTTTGTCGAACCTATCTATGCCTATGAAAGCTTGGGAAGAAGAATCTATCGTCACTCTATCTGTTTCCTCCTTTCCTATGCAGCAACCTTAGTGGTTCCTGAGAGACACTTGGTGATCGGACACTCCCTTGGAGATGGATTCTACTTCTCCTTTGAAGATGATGAATATGTAGACGATGTTGTGGTGGACAAGATAAGAGTTGCCATGGAAAGGCTGGTGAGAGACAGCATCGACATCGAATATGAGACACTCTCTGAAGAGGAAGCTCTGGAAATATTGGCTCAGAGAGGAAATGAGAAGACAAGGCTTCTTCTCTGCTCAAAGAATGACAGTACTGTTGATGTATATAAGATCGGCTCTTATATACAGCTCTCGTATGAGCCTATTGTCTCCAATACTTCCATGTTGTCCTTGTGGGA
>JALFYG010000157.1 GCA_022784805.1 Spirochaetales bacterium | reverse complement strand
GGAAACATGACCATCGCTCAATATTATAACAAGGAAGTGGTGCCAGAGCTGATAAAACAGTATCCGAGCGTCGGATTATCTGGGGATATTCCTCTATCTAATGCGTTATTTTCCATTTATGAGGCTACGGGTGATAGATTTGTATTTATAATCGACGAATACGATCTTCCAATCAGAGATGAAAAATATGCTTCAGAGTTATCCGAGTACATTGAATTTCTGGTTTCACTGTTCAAAAATGAAGAGACTAATCAAGCTATAGCACTTGCCTATTTGACTGGCATAATGCCCATTGTCAGAGAAAAGATCCAATCCAAGCTCAACAACTTCACAGAATATACCATGCTTAAAGCAAAGGATATGGCTCCATTCATGGGCTTTACGGAAGATGAAGTAAGAAGCTTGTCTTTGAAGGCAGGAATGAGTTTTGATGAGTTGAAGCGTTGGTATGATGGTTATAATCTCATGAACTTGGAGATATATTCTCCAAAGTCTGTGGTCAGTGCCATTGAAGACAATATGTGTGATGACTACTGGTTCCAGACCAGCTCCTATGAAGCTGTGACCGACTACATTTCACTCAATCTTGAAGGATTGAAGGAGGATGTGGTCGAGATGCTTTCCGGAAACAAAGTCAAGGTTGATGTTTCACTATACAGGAACACAATGTCATTCGTGTATAAAGACGATGTACTTACATATCTGATTCATCTTGGGTATCTGGCCTATGACTTGGCTGAGAGTTCCTGTTACATACCGAACAAAGAAATAAGAGACATGTGGGCTCTTATGATGAAAAGAACCAGTGGATACTCTGAAGTGGCAAGGATGATCAAAGAATCAAGGAATCTCTTGGAGGCCACTTGGAAGGGAGACGAGAAGGCTGTTGCTGAAGGTGTGGCGAAGGCACATATGGAAATCAGCAGTATACTCCAATACAACAGTGAGAGTTCGTTACAGTCTTCGCTTCACCTGGCTTACTACTACGCCAAAGATTATTACACTTTCGTCAATGAGCTCCCTGCAGGTAAGGGCTTTGCTGATATAGCCTTTATTCCATATAAGCCAAATGTTCCTGCAATAATAGTGGAGCTCAAAAAAGATGATACTGTAGAAAACGCCATTAAACAGATTAAAGAGAGACAGTACCCAAACGCTTTAGAGAAATATAAAGATAACCTTTTGTTGGTGGCAATCTGTTATGACTCTGGTAAAAAGGAATATTACTGCAGGATAGAAAAAGCAAAATAAATCATTGAGAGAAAAAAGAGATAAATTAAAGGCAAAGATTAGTTATCGGAGTAGATTTCTTTTCGCATTATCTACGCCCCTAAAGCATTTTAAAGAGCAAGAGATAAACTTTTTAAAGTTCAATAATTATGGTTTTAAGATATAATTTGCACAAAATCTGCAAATTAACTCAGAGTTAACACTCTCTTCCTTGTTCCTTAACTCCTTTCTTTTATATTTGGGCCAAGGAGTAAAAAAAGACTATGAAAAAGTTAGCAGTTATTCTTATGGTATCGGCTCTGGTTGTCTCCTTTGCATTTGCTCAGGGAGCATCAGAAACAAATAGCAAGATCAACGTAATCAGCAGAGAAGAAGGAAGCGGAACAAGAGGTGCTTTTGTAGAACTCACTGGTGTCGAGGAAAAAATTGATGGAGTAAAGGTTGACCAGACAACACTGGACGCAGAGATAGCTTCATCTACTTCTGTTGTAATCACAACAGTCGAGGGAGACAAGAACTCAATCGGTTATATCTCTCTTGGCTCTCTTTCTGACAAGGTCAAAGCATTGGAAGTCGATGGCGTCTACCCGACAGTAGATACTGTCAAGAGTGGTGAATATAAGATTTCAAGACCATTTGTAATGGCTTATAAGTCTCTTTCCGAAGCAGCTGAAGATTTCTTGAAGTTCGTCATGAGCACAAATGGCCAGGACATTGTCGCAAAGAAAGGATATATCCGCGTAGATGACGATAATAAGTATGCTTATGAAAGCAGCAAGATAAAGGGAAGTGTAACTATCAGTGGCTCCTCCTCTGTCTACCCTGTAATGGAAGTCTTGGTTGAAGCATATATGGCTCTCAATCCAGATGTAAAGGTTACCTTGATGCAATCTGATTCAACAACAGGAATCAATGACGCCATCTCAGGAAAGAGTGACATCGGCCTCTCCTCAAGAAATCTTAAGGGAAGCGAGATTGAAAAGGGCCTCGATTACAACACAATGGCAATGGATGGCATCGCAGTCATCGTAAACAATGAAAACGCAGTAAAGGGTCTCTCCTCAGAAACGATTAGAGATATATACAAGGGTATCATAACCACTTGGGCAGGTCTCTAATGAAGAAGGAAGGACTATTTAAGTTCCTGTTCGCAGCCGCCGCACTGTTCTCAGTACTGGCGGTTGT
>JALFYG010000155.1 GCA_022784805.1 Spirochaetales bacterium | reverse complement strand
CAGCCACTTGCATTCTGTGAATGTCAGTTGCAGCTTGTCATAATCAGATTTGCTAAGTTTTTGAGTTTTTATCTTCAACTCAACGCAGACAGGGACCTGAGATTTTCTTCTGTCTCTGGTCTGTTTCAGAGTTGTCTTTATAGCTTCATTCTTTACCTGTCTGTCCATGATTTATCATAGCATTTATAACGATTTATAACAATTGAAGCATTCATTTTTCAGCCTTACATCCTCCACCTTGAAAGGGGGAAGCTTTACGGCTGTTTTTCTGTAAAGAAAACCATTGATTGGGGTTAAAATCAGTAATTATTTATCTATCCATTCCCGTTGGTAACATTGTACACTAACCATAGGCATTGTTGCCTAATCCCAATCAAAAGGAGAATCTACCATGACTGAATCATTCGACTATTCTGTAGTTGATGCTGCATTGGATAAGTGTGGATGTAAGCCAAGCGCCATAATAGCAATCCTTCAGACAATTCAGGAACACTATCATTATCTCCCACAAGAAGTCTTTCCTTATCTCTCTGAAAAAATTGGAATGAGCGAAGCAAGAATTTTCAGCGTCGCAACATTCTATGAGAACTTCTCTTTGGAAAAGAAAGGAAAGTATGTAATCAAATTCTGTGATGGCACAGCATGCCATGTAAGAGGTTCTATCCCTATTCTCGAAAGAGTAAGATCCGAATTAGGTGTCAATGACAAAAAGAAGACCACTGATGATCAGCTCTTTACCATTGAGACAGTTTCCTGTCTTGGAGCATGTGGTTTGGCACCTGTCATGACAGTAAACGATGTAGTCCACCCTGCAATGACCCCAGACAAGGCAATGGAAGTCATATATAGCCTCAAGGTCAAGGAGGAATCCAAATGAGTGAGAAATTCCAGACAAGAGCCTCTCTTGATGAGGCAAGAAACCTTTGGAAAGAAGCCTATGACAAGCAGACAAGAAAGATTATTGTCTGTGGAGGAACAGGCTGTGTCGCCGGTGGCTCTTTGAACATCTATGATACTTTGAAGAAGCTTATGGAAAAGAATGGCATCAACGTTTCCGTCACTCTTGAGCATGAGCCTCATGGAGAAGATGAAGTTGGCTTAAAGAAGAGCGGATGCCATGGCTTCTGTGAAATGGGACCACTTGTAAGAATAGAACCACAGGGCTGGCTCTATACAAAGGTAAAGGTTGAAGACTGCCAGGAGATTCTTGAGAAGACAGTTTTGAAGGGCGAATACGTTGATAGACTTGGTTATACCAGCAACGGCACTCTCTACAAGAAGCAGGAAGAGATTCCATTCTATCGCCAGCAGAACAGAGTCGTATTGGAACACTGTGGAAGAATCGACGCAGACAGCATTGAGGAATATATCGCAATCGGAGGATACTCTTCCCTTGAGAAAGCTCTCTTTGACATGAAGGAAGAAGAGATCATCGATGAAGTGAAGAAATCTATTCTCAGAGGCCGTGGAGGCGGAGGCTTCCCGACAGGAAAGAAGTGGGAGCAGGTGAGAAGAGCAAAGGGTGACCAGAAGTATGTAGTCTGTAATGGAGACGAAGGTGACCCAGGTGCATTCATGGACCGATCCATCATGGAAGGTGACCCCCACAGAATGCTTGAAGGTATGATCATCGCCGGCGTAGCTGTAGGCGCTACAGAAGGCTATATTTATGTCCGTGCCGAGTACCCATTGGCTGTAAAGAGACTTCAGAAAGCAATCGAGGAAGCAGAGAATGTAGGCATCTTGGGCGACGATATCCTCGGCTCAGGCAAGTCTTTCAGAATCCATATTGCAAAGGGTGCAGGAGCCTTTGTCTGCGGTGAAGGTTCAGCCCTCACAGCAAGTATCGAAGGAAAGAGAGGCTTCCCTCGTGTCAAGCCACCTCGCACCACAGAGCATGGTCTCTTCGATTCTCCGACTGTCCTTAACAACGTCGAGACCTTTGCAACTGTCTCCCAGATTATTGGAAAGGGTGCAGACTGGTATCTTTCCATTGGAACACCAAACAGCCCTGGAACAAAGGCTTTCGCTCTTACTGGAAATATCACAAACACAGGTCTCATCGAAGTTCCTATGGGAACTACACTGAGAAAGATTATCTTCGATATCGGTGGAGGTATGAGAGGCGACGGTGAGTTTAAGGCTGTTCAGATCGGAGGCCCAAGCGGCGCTTGTCTTACAAAGGAACACCTGGATCTCCCTCTCGATTTCGATAACCTTAAGACTATCGGCGCCATGATCGGTTCAGGCGGTCTTGTTGTCATGGACAGCCATACTTGTATGGTCGAAGTCGCAAGATTCTTCATGCACTTCACTCAGAACGAATCCTGCGGAAAATGTGTTCCATGTAGGGAAGGCACCAAGAGAATGCTTGAAATCTTGGAAAGAATTGTTGCCGGCAACGGTCAGGAAGGTGACATCGAACTCTTGGAAGAGCTTGCTGACACTATTTCCCATACAGCTCTCTGTGGCCTTGGAAAGTCAGCACCAAACCCAGTTGTCAGCACAATAAAGAACTTCAGAAGCGAATATGAGGCCCACATCAAAGATAAGCGTTGCCCGGCAGGACAGTGTCAGAAGCTTAAGAGAATCTACATTGATCCTTTGACATGTAAGGGCTGTTCCGCTTGTTCCAGAAAGTGTCCTGTCAACGCAATCTCAGGCAAAATCAAAGAGCCGTTCCATATTGATCTGGAGAAGTGTATACGCTGCGGATCTTGTATTTCAACCTGTAAGTTCGGCGCAGTGAAGGAGGCATAAGATGCTTAAAACTGAATTTATGTATGTGGATGATATCCCTGTAGTAATCAATGGCGAGAAGAATATGCTTCAGCTGATCAGAAAGACAGGCGTCAAGCTTCCTACTTTCTGTTACCATACCGACCTTTCCATTTATGGCGCATGCAGAATGTGTATGGTCGAAGATGAGAAAGGTAACCTTTATACAGCATGTTCTACACCTCCAAAGGCGGGGCTCAGAATTAAGACTAACACTGCAAGACTTAGAAAGTATAGAAAGAACATTCTTGAACTCTTACTTGCAAACCACTGCAGAGACTGTACGACCTGTGTAAACAACAAGGCTTGTAAGCTTCAGGACTTGGCTGTGAGATTCAACATCGAGGGTGTCAGATTCCCAAATAGAAGTGATGATAACAGAGTCACGAACTCCAGTTCCTGTATCACTTTCGACAGTGGAAAGTGTATCCTCTGCGGTGACTGTGTAAGAACATGTCACGAAGTGCAGAATGTAGGTGCAATCGACTTCGCATATAGAGGATCAAAGATGGTGATCTCCACTGCTTTCGGTAAGCCTCTCTCCGAGTCTCCTTGTGTAGGCTGCGGTCAGTGTGCTGTTGCTTGTCCGACTGGCGCCATCATGCCTAAGAACGACATCAGTCGTGTCTGGGCTGCTATTGCAGATCCAAACGTAAAGACTGTTGTTCAGGTCGCTCCTGCTGTAAGAGTCGCCATGGGTAACATGGAAGGCGTCAAGGAAGGTACAAATGTTGATGGAAAGATCTTCGCAGCTCTCAGAAAGATGGGCTTCGATGAAGTCTACGACACTTCCTTCAGCGCTGACATCACTGTCATCGAAGAATCAAAAGAGTTCCTCGACAGACTCAATAACGGTGGAAAGCTTCCTATCATCACTTCCTGCTGCCCAGGTTGGATCCAGTATTGTGAAAAGAAACATCCAAATCTTTTGGAAAACGTCTCTACCTGCCGCTCTCCTATGCAGATGTTTGCATCTATCATCAAGGAAGAGAGAAAAGAGAAGGGCAAGGAACTCTTCCATGTGGCCATCATGCCTTGTACAGCAAAGAAGTTCGAAGCTGAAAGAGATGAGTTTAAGAAGAATGGCATTCCTAACGTAGATGCCGTGATCACATCTGAAGAGTTTACACATATGCTTAGGGAAGCTGGTATTCTTCTTGCTGATCTTGACGCAGAACCAGTTGATGCTCCATACGACAGAAAGAGTGGCGCAGGCGTCATCTTCGGCGTAACAGGCGGTGTAACTGAAGCTGTATTGAGAAATGTAGTCGAGGAAAAGAGTAGAGGCACTGTCTCCAAGATTGCTCAGATTGGTGTAAGAGGAAACGAAGGCATCAAGGAGTTTGAGGTCGGAAATGACGAGACAGTTGTGAAGATTGCTGTTGTAAGCGGTCTTATGAACGCAGAAAAAGTCCTGCAGAGAGTGGAGAATGGCGAGCACTTCGACATCATCGAGGTCATGGCTTGTCCAGGCGGATGTGTCGCTGGAGGCGGCCAGCCATTTGTACACGCAGAAGTAAGACAGAAGAGAGGAAAGGGCCTCTATGATACAGATAGTCTCCTTTCTCTCAGACACTCTGAAAACAACCAGGCTGTAAAAGCATGCTACGATAGACTTCTCAGAGGAAAAGAGCATCAGCTATTACATGTGAAGTATGGTAAATAATTAAGATTCCATCATTTTGGACACTGGGTCTCCAGTGTCCAAATTTAATTCGTTTTTATTCGTGCAATTTGTTGTAGTTCACCGAATTACAAAAAGAATATAAAAATTTTTAAAAAATTTTTGATATATCAGTTTACATTCTTTTTTGAAATGGCTATATTTTGCTCAGAGATCGAGAGAAGTGTTAATTCTTCGATTTCAAAGTAACCTCCTTTTGTTCCCCTCACACGGTTTCCTCCTTTTTGCCGATGAGGGGTTTTTTATTAGAGGTATCTGTCGTTCTTGCTTGCCTTGTTCACCATATGCCAGGAAAGAGAGAAGAGAATGGCAATGAAGACTATGAATATAAGATTGCCCTTCCAACCATAAAGGGATGTACATAAGAAGTCATAGGTACCGTGCATAAGGACAGGAAGAACAAAGGCAAGTATCTGGGACATCTTCTTCTTAGGTTTGTTGCCCCAATAATCA
>JALFYG010000077.1 GCA_022784805.1 Spirochaetales bacterium | reverse complement strand
GCTCTTTTCTTACATCTCTCTTGGAAGGAAAGGTGGGAGAAAAAGACATTGCCCTCTCAAAGAAGTATAAAGTTCCTTTGGATGGTATACCCAAAGGAAAGTGGGTCTCTCTATACTCCCACTCAGCTTCAATCATTATTTCCGATGTCTTCGACCCGGGGACAGTCCCGCTTTTTCCTGGTGTTTACCACTATATATATTTTGAAAGAAATCTGATGCTGACCATCACCATAGGTGAGGATGGCAAGTATTATACCCGCGTTTCATATCCTCCGGAATGGTAGAGTCTAGGTTGTAAGGAGAAGAAAGAGGATATATCATTAAAGCATGGAATCATTAAGAGAATTATACCGTATAGGATACGGCCCATCATCATCCCATACCATGGGACCAAGGGCAGCGGCTGAAAGATATATCAGAGAGCATGGTAATGTAGAAAGTGTAAGGGTTGAATTATATGGATCCCTTGCCGCTACAGGAAAGGGACACCTTACAGACAAGGCTATTGTAGATGTGTTCAACGCCAATGGCATCAAGAATGAAATAGTCTGGTACCCGGATGTATTCAAACCATTTCACCCTAACGCCGTAACATTCGTTTCCAAAGAAGCCACAGACACCTACTACTCTGTAGGCGGTGGAAAGATTGTAAAGGAAGGGGAAGACAATCTTGTTGATGACAAGATGTACCCAGACCTGGTCCTTGGCGATATGGAGAAGATGCTTCATTACTGTGACTATCATGGATACCAGATGTGGGAAGTCGCCATTGAGTATGAAGGGGAGTCTATCCTTGATTATGCCGGAGAAGTATGGAATGTAATGAAGAAGGCTGTCGAGAGAGGCTTGGAAAATGAAGGAGTTCTTCCTGGCGGATTGAAGCTTCAGAGAAAGGCTTGTCTCTCCCATGCAAAGAGCGTAGATTTTGCAGGTAGCCTTGGTAATACTTCTAGAGCTATATCTTTCGCTCTCGCAGTTAGCGAAGAAAATGCAGGCGGAGGAGAGATAGTGACCGCTCCTACATGCGGAAGCTGCGGCGTTCTCCCTGGAGTTCTTTACTACCTGAAAGAGGAGTATAAGATTCCTGAAATAAGAATCCAGAGAGCCATCCTCACAGCAGGACTAGTTGGAAATATTGTCAAAACCAACGGAAGTATAAGTGGCGCGGAAGTAGGATGCCAAGGAGAAGTAGGAGTGGCATGTGCAATGGCAGGAGCTGCAGCAACACAGCTACTTGGTGGCTCTATTTACCAGATAGAATATGCTGCAGAAATGGGCCTTGAGCACCATCTTGGTTTGACCTGCGACCCTTTGATGGGACTGGTTCAGGTACCTTGTATCGAGAGAAATGCAATGGCATGTATGAGAGCCATTGACCATGCTTCCTTTGCCCTTATGGGTGACGGAAGACACAAGGTCTCTTTCGATAACGTTGTTGAAGTAATGATGGAGACTGGAACTGCCCTTCCTTCCCTTTATAGAGAAACAAGCCAGGGAGGCTTGGCTAAGATTGTAGAAAGTTAAAAAGCGCTTATTTTGATATTTATTCATTAAATAATGCGTTTTTATCGCTTTATTAGGATATCGTTAAAAAAGAGGGGTTCATTTGAACCCCTGAATTTCAAAGAGTTTATTCCCTACAAAAAGAGCTGGAAAACAAAGGCTGCGATACATCCTGCAGCGGCTGTGACGGGAAGGCCAAGCCTGAAGAAGGATGCAACGAGAGCCACAATTGATCCAGCCAAGGCTGAAGCAAATGATCCCGTAGAATAGAGGATTGAGGGAAAAGTAAGGACAGCTAACGTTACATATGGTGCGTAATAAAGGAAAGACCTGAAGAACTTATTCTTTATAGGCTTTCTCAAAACAAGAAGTGGAATTACACGAATCAGGTATGTAACAACCGCCATCAACAATATAGATATATAGATGTATTGATTACTCATTCCACATCCTCCTCTAACGAATCATCATCTTCTTCAATTGGGAAGAAGTAAGCAGCAAGAGCAGAGAGAGAAACAGTCAAGATAATGACTTTCATACCTGTTGATATTCCGGAAAGGAAAGAAATCTTTGTAAAGAGGAAACTCAAAAGGGCTGAAAGCAGAACCAAGACAGCTACCACCTTATTCTCTCTTGCAGGTGGAATGATTATTGCCATAAACATTGCATACAGGGCGATTGATAGGGAGGATGTCACCACTCCAGGTAGGATTTCACCCATTATTCCTCCCAAGGCTATGCCTAAGACCCAACCAGGGCAGGCAATGGACATGGCCCCCACATTATACCAAGGGGAAATGGGAGTCTTCTGGGAGACAGAAATACCGAAGATTTCATCTGTCACTCCGATTCCCATGAGCATACGCATTCCTGTCTTCTCTTTTGGTGAAAGCTTTATGGTCAAAGCAGCGCTCATCAAGAGGTACCTGAGGTTGATGATCAATGTGGAGATAATAAGCTCAATATAAGATCCACCCTCTTCTATGATGGAGAGGGCTGCCGCCTGACCGGCAGATGTATAGTTAGTGGCACTCATCAACGCAGACTGATACCACTTTAGTCCAACGTCTCCCCCTCTTATTCCAAGGGTAAAAGAGACAGCAAAATAACCTAGGGCGATGGGGATACCATCTATAAGCCCCTTTCGGAAACTATCAATGTTTCTTTTCATGAATAATATTACTCTTTAAAACAGGCCCCCGTTTCCGGGGACCAGCTTATTTTGTGGCTTCTTATTTAACAACAATGTTCACAAGTTTTCCTGGAACCACAATCTCTTTGACGACAGTCTTTCCGTCTGTCCATTTCTTAACAGTCTCATCGTTCTTTGCCAAAGCGAGCATATCATCCTTGGCGATGTCTCTTGCTACTCTCATTTTGGCTCTGACTTTTCCGTTGATCTGTACGACAACTTCGATTTCGTCGTCCTTTGTCTTCTCTTCATCATACTGAGGCCATGGAGCCTTTGATACAGATGGCTCATGTCCGAGCATTGACCAGAGTTCCTCAGCAAGGTGAGGAGTATATGGAGAGAGAAGGAGTGTCAAATTCTCGAGACAGACCTTTGAAATCTCAGTTTCTTTGTTCATCTCGTTTACAAAGACCATCATCTGGGAAATGGCTGTGTTGAAGTTAAGAGTTCTAGTGTCTTCAGTGACCTTCTTGATTGTCTTATGCATCAACTTTTCCAATTCCTTGGAAGGTTCTTTGTCAACGATAGGCTTTTCTGTTGCGATTCTCCAGACTCTATCCAAGAATCTGTATACTCCGATAAAGCCCTGAGTAGCCCATGGCTTGGACTCTGTGAGAGGACCCATGAACATCTCATACATTCTTACGCTGTCTGCACCATAGTCTCTGATGAAGTCATCTGGGTTGATGACGTTCTTGAGAGACTTAGACATCTTAGCGATGACCTGAGTCAGCTCTTCGCCTGTCTCCTTGTCGAAGTACTTGCCATCCCTTTCCTCAACCATGTCTGTTGGGACAAGAGACTTGTTGGACTTCTGATAAGCGAATGAAGTGATCATTCCCTGGTTTACAAGGCGTTTAAATGGCTCTGGTGTGTGTACGATTCCTGCATCGAAGAGAACCTGATGCCAGAATCTGGCATACAAGAGATGGAGAACTGCATGCTCTGCTCCACCAACATAAAGGTCTACAGGCATCCAATAGTTCTCTTTTTCTTCATCGACAAATGCATTGTTGTTCTTTGGATCGATGTATCGGAGGTAATACCAACAGGAACCAGCCCACTGAGGCATTGTGTTGGTCTCTCTCTTTGCATCTGCTCCGCAGACAGGGCACTTGCAGTTTACCCAGCTCTCAACATTGGCAAGAGGGCTCTCTCCTGTTCCGCTTGGTTCATACTTGTCGACCTTTGGAAGAGTGAGAGGAAGCTGATCCTCTGGAACTGGAACAGTTCCGCAGTGAGGGCAGTGAACGAGAGGAATAGGCTCACCCCAGTATCTCTGGCGTGAGAATACCCAGTCTCTGAGCTTGAAGTTGACAGCTTTGTGTCCACACTTATGCTCTTCAAGATACTCGAGACACTTCTCGATGGCATCTTTTTTATTCAGTCCATTAAGCCACTCAGAGTTCACATGCTCGCCGTCTTCTGTCCAAGGCTGTTCCTGTACATCCACTTCGCTTTTCAAGACTTCGATGATCGGGAGATTGAACTTCTTTGCAAACTCCCAGTCTCTGTCATCATGGGCAGGTACAGCCATAATGGCACCTGTTCCGTAGGAAATGAGAACATAGTCTGCAATCCAGATAGGAAGCTTCTTTCCATTGATAGGGTTGATGGCATAAGAGCCGGAGAATACACCTGTCTTTTCCTTTGCCAAGTCTGTTCTTTCAAGATCTGACTTGTGCTTTGTTATTTCGAGGTATTCTTCTACAGCAGCCTTCTGCTCTGGAGTAGTAAGCTTCTCTACAAGTGGATGCTCTGGTGCGATGACCATATATGTGGCGCCAAAGAGAGTGTCACAACGAGTTGTGTAGACTTCAAGATAGTCATCACTCTTTTCAAGCTTGAAGAATACAGCTGCACCTTCACTTCTGCCGATCCAGTTGCGCTGCATGGACTTTACGGATTCCGGCCAATCAAGCTCATCCAAGCCCTTGAGAAGTCTGTCACCATAGGCAGTGATCTTAAGCATCCACTGTCTGATGTTCTTCTTCTCGACTTTGGTTCCACATCTCTCGCATCTGCCTTCCTTTACTTCTTCGTTGGCCAATCCTGTCTTACAGGATGGACACCAGTTGATAGGAGTATGGGCTTCATATGCAAGTCCCTTCTTGTAAAGCTGGAGGAAAATCCACTGTGTCCACTTGTAATAATCTTCGTCACAGGTACTGATCTCTCTGTCCCAGTCATAGGAGAAGCCGAGAGACTTTATCTGGCGGCGGAAGTTATCTATGTTCTTGTTTGTGGTGATATAAGGGTGTGTCCCTGTCTTGATAGCATAGTTCTCTGCAGGAAGACCAAAGGAATCGAATCCCATAGGATGGAGGACGTTATATCCATTCATTCTGAGGAATCTGGAATAAATGTCTGTGGCTGTATATCCCTCAGGGTGTCCTACATGGAGACCTGCTCCTGATGGATATGGAAACATATCAAGCACATAAGCCCTTTTCTCTTTAGGGAACGAAGGATCTTCTTCGGCTTTGAATGTTTTGTTCTCTTCCCAATATTTCTGCCATTTTGGCTCTATTTCATTAAACGGGTATTTGCTCATGGGGACAGTTTATCAATATGAAAAGAAAAATACCACACTGGATGAATTGTCGGAGATTGTTGAGATTCATTTTTTCGCTGGTTTTACCCAATTCTTAATGTCTGAAAAATCCAAGTTTGAAGTTGTCATG
This sequence comes from Spirochaetales bacterium, assembly GCA_022784805.1. Lineage (GTDB taxonomy): Bacteria > Spirochaetota > Spirochaetia > Sphaerochaetales > Sphaerochaetaceae > Ornithospirochaeta. The sequence goes on along the minus strand of JALFYG010000077.1, from coordinate 9,098 downwards.
AAAATGACGCTATAATAATAGGTATGGCGTATGACGAAAGTAATATCAGAACTCTCTCTAGCATAGAGCACATCAGACAGCGTCCAGGAATGTACATCGGAAGGTTGGGTAATGGATCCCATCCTGAGGATGGTATCTACATTCTCCTTAAGGAAGTCATCGACAACTCCATCGATGAATTTATGGAAGGCAACGGAAGTAAGATTGTCGTGACTTTGGATGGACAGAAGTGCAGTGTAAGAGACTATGGAAGAGGTATCCCTCTAAATAAACTTATTGAATGTGTTTCTGTCATCAATACTGGTGCCAAATATGATAACGAAGCCTTCCAGTACTCTGTGGGACTCAACGGCGTCGGTACCAAAGCCGTCAACGCCCTTTCTTCATACTTCGAGATCACTTCCTGGAGAGAAGGTGAATACATGCACGCCGTCTTTGAAAGAGGCGAGCTGAAACATAAGGAAAAAGGAAAGGGAGATGAATCCAACGGAACCTTCGTCTCCTTCATTCCTGATGATGACCCAGCCATCTTCGGTAAGTATACATATAACGAAGACTTCATCAGAGAAAGACTTTGGAACTACGCATACCTCAATAAAGGATTGACCATCTCTTTCAATGGCAAGACCATCAAGAGCCCGGGAGGCTTGATGGACTTGGTGAAGAAGATTCTCGGAGATGACGGACTATATCCTCTGATCAACTATAAGAGTAAGCATCTGGAGTTCTCCTTCACCCACACCAACGGATACGGCGAAAGCTATCATAGCTATGTAAACGGCCAGTACACTTCTGACGGAGGAACCCATGAAGCAGCCTTCAAAGAAGGAGTCTTGAAGGGAATAAATGAATTCTTTCATAAGAGCTGGGCTGCCCCTGAGATAAGAGACGGTATTGTCGCGACTGTGGCCATCAAGGTAATGAACCCTGTCTTTGAATCCCAGACAAAGAACAAACTGGGTAACACAGATGTCAGGGCATGGATAGTTCCAGAAGTGAAGGCAGCGGTAATCGATTGCCTCATGAAGAACAAAGAGATTGCAAAAGGCCTTGAAGATAAGATATTAAGCAACGAAAAGGTTCATAAAGAAGAAGCTGCCGTTAGAAACGGAGCCAAGGAAAAGGCCAAGAGAGTTGCCATTAATATCCCAAAACTAAAAGAGTGCAGATATCACCTGAACTCTGCGCCTGCATCCCATAAGGCAGAGGCAGAGAAATCTATGATTTTCCTTACCGAGGGAGATTCTGCAGCAGGAACAATCACCAAGTCCCGTAATAGTGATTACCAGGCCATCTTCGCCCTCAGGGGAAAGATTCTTAATGTCCAAGGAAAGAACAGAACAGAGATCTATAAAAACGAAGAACTCTATAACATGATGATAGCCCTTGGAATCGAAGAAAGCATCGAGAACTTAAGATATGGAAAAGTAGTCATCGCAACCGATGCCGATGTTGATGGCTTCCACATCCGTATACTTATCATGACATACTTCTTCACCTACTTTGAGGAACTGATAGAACAGGGAAGACTCTATATTCTTGAGACTCCTCTATTTAGAGTAAGAAACAAAAAAGAAAACTGTTACTGCTACTCGGAAGGAGAGAGGGACGAGGCCATAAAGAAGATCAAAGGTGCTGAGGTCACCAGGTTCAAGGGGCTTGGAGAGATCAGCCCCAGCGAATTCAAAGATTTCATTGGCGACGATATTCGTCTTGTCCCTGTGACTTATGACAGCCTTGCGGAAATTAGACGTGAAATGGAATTCTATATGGGAGACAACACTCCTGATAGAAGAGACTTCATAATGGAGAACTTGTTGGATGGCACGAGCTGAAAAACTATATAAAGATTATTTTCTTGAGTATGCTTCATATGTAATCAGAGACAGAGCCATTCCTGATTTGTTGGATGGTTTCAAGCCTGTACAGAGAAGAATTCTCCATACCATGATTTCTATAGATGACGGTAGATTTAATAAAGTCGCCGGTGTGGTGGGTGAGTGTATGAAATATCATCCTCATGGTGATACTTCCATATATGGCGCTCTGGTAAACATTGAGAATGACGGCTTATTTATCGAAGGTCAGGGAAACTATGGAAATATCCTTACTGGCGACAGCGCCGCTGCAGCCAGATACATCGAATGTCGTCTAAAGCCCTTTGCGAAGAAAGTATTGTACTCCCCTGAAATCACAGAGTATGTGGACTCTTATGACGGAAGAAACAAAGAGCCTGTAGTATTTCAGGCAAAGGTTCCTGTGGTTGCGATCACCGGTACCAGCGGCATCGCAGTAGGTATGTCCACAAAGATTCTCCCTCATAATATCCTTGAAGTCTTGGATTGTCAGAAAAAAGCACTTAGGGGAGAAGATTTTGAGATCTATCCTGACTTTCCCACAGGAGGAACTGTGGATGTCTCCGAATATGACGATGGAAGGGGCAGAGTTACAGTAAGAGCCAAGTTCAACACATCAGATCCAAAGAAATTAGTAATAGAAGAACTCCCATATGAAGTCACCTCCTATTCCCTCATCGAGTCCATCAAAAAAGCTGATGCTGGCGGACAGTTAAAGATAGCATCCATCAATGACTACACTGCTGAGAAGGCGAACATTGAGATTTGCTGGCAGAGAGGTGTGTACTCGGAAGATATGGTGGACATTCTTTATGCAACCACAGACTGCCAGAAAAAAATCAGCGTCAATCCTCTTGTCATTGTTGATGGACTACCAAAGGTAGTTGGAATAAGCGAGCAGATCAAGTTCCATGCCAACCACTTGGTGGAGACGCTGAGAAAAGAACTGAACATCGAGATGGGACACCTGAGAGATAAGCTTAGGGCAAGGACTCTCGAGCGTATCTTCATCGAGGAAAGAATCTACAAAAAGATTGAGAACAAAGAATCAGCAGAAGCCGTGGAGAAGGCAGTTGTAAATGGCTTCAAGCCATTCTTGGCGGAAATCGAGGGTGTTCTCCCTGATCACGATGACGTGGAAAGACTCCTGAAGATTCCTATCAGAAGAATATCTCTCTTCGATATCGAAAAGAACAGGGAAGAGATCAGGGAGATAGAAGCAAATATCTCCACGTGCCAATATCGTTTGGACCATATCATCGAATACGCAGAAGATTTCATCACTGAACTTGAAGGTATGTTTGATCCAGCCGTCTACGGAAGAAAGAGCGAGATAGGCCAGATAGAGCATAAGAGTGCCAAGGAAGTCGCTGTCAGAAATATGGATGTCAGATATGATCCTGAGACAGGTTATCTGGGAACCAATGTTAAGACAGGGGAGAGCCTCTTGAAGATCAGTACCTTCGACAGAATCTTCTACATGAAAAACAACGGCGAGTATCGTGTCACTTCCGTCACGGATAAGATCTTTGTAGGAAAAGAGGGCATCTTCTACATCAACTATGGTGAGAAAGAGATCATCTCCAAAGAAATCTTTACCATGATCTATCGTGACAAGGTCGGTGACAGAAAGCTCTGGATGATCAAACGTTTCCAGATTTCCGCTTTCTCTGTAGATAAGACATATACTACAGTCCCTGAAAAAGCTAAGATTAAGAAAATCTGCCTCTATCCTTCCGCCATCATCCATGTGAAATACAAGGAAGGCATGAAGTATAGAGTTCTTGAAGAAGACTTCAGGTTTGCAGACTTCAAGGTTCTTAAGACTTCTTCCGGGCAGGGCAACCAGCTAACTACCAAGGAGCTTGAGAAATTGATCATCAAGCAGACCAAGGACACCAAGACCAGCCAGGAAGCTGAACCTACACTCTTTGATTGAGGATTGTTATGTTGGAAAAAAACAGAATTCTTTATGAAGACAACCACCTTATTGTGGTGAACAAAAGAGTGGGGGAACTGGTTCAAGGTGACGACACAGGAGACAAGACTCTTGCCGATGAAGTGAGAGAGTATCTGAAGGTCACATACAATAAGCCTGGTAATGTTTATCTTGGTATTCCTCATCGCCTGGATAGACCCACCAGCGGTATTGTGGTCTATGCCAAGACCGAGAAGGCTCTTATAAGACTTAATGAGATGTTCCGTGGCTCCGGAGTAAAGAAGGTCTATTGGGCCATTGTCGACAAGAAACCTTTAAAAGATAAGGCCTCTTTGGTCCATTACATTGTAAGAAATAGTGAAACAAATAAAAGCGTGGCATACTCGGTGGAGAAGAAAGGCAGCAAGATTGCAAAGCTTGATTACTCTCTTCTTGCTTCTTCTGATAACTATCATTTATTGGAGATCAATCTCCATACCGGGCGCCATCATCAGATCAGAGCACAGCTTTCTGCAATAGGTCTACATATAAAAGGGGACTTGAAGTATGGTGCAGCCAGAAGCAACAGAGACGGAGGAATATGCCTTCACGCCAGGTCCATAACCTTTACTCATCCTGTAAAAAAGACAGAACTAAGAATAATAGCACCACCTCCATTGGATAATTTATGGTCCTGTTTTCTCTCTAAAACCCAAGAGTGACGCATCCCCTGAGAGGGGATGTTCCTTTCTATAAAGCCAAAGTAAGTTATTATAACAAAGTATATTAGATGCGTCCTGCTCTATTCATTACATCCTTTTTTATCAAGGCTAAGGTTGGTTGAGCAAAATCCTCCAGTTCGTCCTCTGCTTTTTTAAAGATGCCAGGAAGAGATGAGATAAAGTAATCGAGGATGTTTGTCATCTCTTTCTTTCCGACTATTCCGCACTCTATGATATCTAAGCGGGTTACCCTGTCGATTATTTTCTCTCTTCCTATTTTCATTGCGAGTTTTCTGCTTAATTCATCGTATATTGTGATACACAAAAGGTCATAGAGAGGTGCAAGACAAAGTGATGAGTCCTCAGCATAAAGAAGAGAAAAGTTCTTTCCATGGGCATCGCAGTTTCCAAAAAGAAAATCAAAAACTATTGCTTTGGCAAAACTTCTACATTCCAATAAAGGAGTTTTTGTTACTTTTATCAGGAGATCTTTGATTCTGTTTATTCCAGGGCCGCCATCTTCTTCATATTTGTTTTCAGGGATTACAGAAAGTGCTTGGCACATATCTTCCTGATGAAGACGAATAGTCTCTCCATTTACCTTTGTCCTATCGTAGCGTTTGGTCAAGAAAGCAAGGGTTCCATCAAAGTCTTTTACCTTTGTCTCCGGAACATTGAGTTCCAAATAGGATGCAAGATGTGTGGTTACATATTCGTTTATGGAGTAATCATTGAATCCTGTTTTCAGAATTACGTTTGAAGGAGCACCTCCATTAGGAAGAAATAATTCTCCTCCTTTTTTCAAAGAGAGAAACTTTGTTATGTGCTCCAGCAAGAACTCATGCGAGTCTTATTTCCCCAAGAAATCAGGGAACTACACTTACATTCTTTAGTCTCTTTGATATTTCATCATATTCAAGTTTTGTGTAAGAGTATTGAGAGGAATCAGTAGGCATTTCATCTTCTTCTATAATCTCCACAGCTCCTGCAATTTACCTACCATAATGGGAAAGCAATTTAAACCAACTGTTGGCTGAAACATGTGCTGTCTTTGCAATTTGTTCTCTGAGTTCAGAGTCTGGTAAGAGTCCACTGAAAAATGGTTCTATTTCTTTTGTTGAGTAGACTTTATTTGAAATGGGAAGGCTAATAGACAGGCTGAAGTCTGCATCATCTGCATACTGAAAGTAATTTCTGAATTAGCATCTTCAAAAATAGAACCTACCAATTTTCCTTGGTGAATAACAGACAATTTACTCATCTGGAGTTAGCCTCTAAATCAATTCCAAAGAATCTTGCTACCGACAAAGCTTTATCTATTTCCAAGGTAGGCTTTCCGTTTTCCAGCTCAGATAGAAATCTTACTCCTACTCCAATGATTGCTGCAGCCTCTTTTTGAGACATGCCTAACATCTTTCTTTTTTCCTTAATAAGAGAACCTAAATCTTTCGAGGTGGAAATGATCATAAACATAAGATGTATTACCGAACGGGAAAAATCTACAATAAGAATCAACAAAGATGAATAATTTTCCCGAACGGTAATAGAATTGAAGAATCTAAAAGATCTTAAATACAATCTGGTGATGAGATTTTTTATTCGTAAAAAAGTAAAGAGCTGGCAGTTGCCAGCTCTCACAATGTATATACGGAAAAGGGTCTGAAAATCCCAAACTTTAATCTAAAATTATCTAAGCATGGAAAAAGTGGACTGTCAACTATTGCGGTTGAATTTACCCATTTCATTTATAGTAATTGTTAACCATGGGTATTCTATTCCTTTATTCTCTCCATTACCGTGAGGCATGAACGGACCTTAAGAGTGAACCTGTCAGGGCTTTGAGAGAGGGTATAGTCATACTTACCCTTACATCCCCTGCATTCCTCCCCAAGTGCATCATGTCGGTAACAAGTACGTGAAATGAAGTATGGAGGCTCAAAATTTGTCACAGAAGGAGTAAAAATCCAATTTTTAGACCATTGTTTGCGCTCAAACCAAAGGTACCCTCCCACCAGATTCGGGATGTTTTCATAAAGAAGCCTTGAAGAGAACCTGTTTGCAGCATAAAGCCAGATGTCGGCAAAATATGAAAACTCAGGATGAGATTTGGCAAATTTTATCTGTCCAATGTTGTTGAGACCTATTGTAACATTCTTTTTTCCTTGAACTTTTAAGAGGGCATTATTCCATACTTTTTCCTCATCAAAAGTCACTGGAGGAAGTGTTATATAGGTGCGTCCGTCGATTTCTTTGGGCTCTAAAGACCAAGGAAGATCATCAGAAAGCAGGTTTCTGTCAGGAAGTGTAATGGACTTGATCACTTCTTTTGTCTCTTCTATGGCTTTCTCTTCTCTTGGGATGTTATCTAGCTTTTCATAGAAGGATCTTCTGAATTCCTTAAGGATTGATGGTGGAACGAAAGGGTTCTTTAAGCTTGTTTTATTGATGTAAGTCAAATTTGAAAGAGTATACTTTGAAGTTCCAGATTCCTTGAATGCTTTCATCACTCTCTCTTCAAAGCTTACTTCTGATTTTGACTCATCAAAATTCATTTCTTTCTCTAGGCTTACTCCTAAAGCTTCTGCTTTGATTCTTCCGTCCTCAACTGTTACGGAGATATCTACAGGCTTTCTATAGAGAGGGATATTAGTGTTTTGTGTTTTTTCCTTCTTTGTTGAGTCTGAGATCTTATAGAGTTCTTTCCCCAAAAGTTTATCTTTGATGTCCAGCTTTATCTTTATAATGCCTCTTGTCTTTCCAACTACATTGGCAGAAAACTTCTCTGCAACTGGAAGCGAGTTTTTGTCGAGAGAGAAATACTGGAGACCATCGTGGGACTCTACGCTTATATCTGACTCCACAGTCTTGATATTACCTTCTTCCTTGATGACTCTTCCTACTCTCACTCCCATGTGTCCTGGGTATCCACCGGAGAGAAGGGAAGGTCGGTCCTTCTTATAATTAAGGTATCCATCGCCACTCTTTCTAAGGAATGTGACAGCAGCGTTTTCTTTCTCTCTCTCGTCAACATAACCTCTATCAAGAATGCCTCTATAATATCTGGCGACATATGCGTAATACTCAGGGCTCTTCAGTCTTCCTTCTACCTTCGCGCTGTCTATGCCCATTCTATCCAAGGCAAGAATCTCTTCGCCTGCGTCCATATCTTCCATGGAGAAGAAATAACCCTTCTTTCCTGTCTTTTCATCTGTGAACCAGGACCTGCAGATCTGGGCACACTCTCCGCCGTTGGCAGATCTATGACACTTGATGGCGGATGCTGAGCACAGTCCTGAGAATCCATAACAAAGGGCCCCATGTATAAAGGCTTTAATCTCAATGTCTGGGCAATCCTTTCTTATCTTCTCGATTTCTTTTAATGTCAGTTCTCTTGATAGCACCACTCTCTCAAAGCCTAAGTCCTGGAGGACTTTTACTCCTGAAGTGGTGTGGACTGCAAGCTGGGTGGAAGCATGGAGAGGAATGGATGGATAGTACTTCCTGACAATATCCGCCACACCCAAATCCTGGACGATTATTCCATCTGTTCCATAAAACTCCACCATATCCAAGGTGTCTATCAATGAAGACATAGACTCATCGTCTATGAGGGTATTTATAGTTATATATGTCTTCTTTCCATTCTCAAGACTATAGCGTCTTATCTTGGAGAGATCTTCTTCTGAAAAGTTTACAGCGCCTTTTCTTGCAGAGAAGTCTTTGAGGCCAAAGTAGACGGCATCTGCTCCGCTTTGGAGTGCCGTCAAAGCTCCCGCCAGACTTCCTGCTGGTAATGCTAGTTCAATCATAGGTCAATCTTAGCTTTTGAGAAAGGAAAAAGGAAGTCAACTTCTAGCGAGAGTGTAGATATCTTCTATTTCTTTCTTTCCAAGCTTCTTTAAGTCTCCGATAGTTCTCTTGTTGTGGAAGGTGGCACCATAGGCGAGGGCATGGATATCGTCTTCAGTGAGATCTATTCCAAGTCCTTTGATTCTTATAGGCATTGAGATAGATAAGAAGAACTTTTCCATTTCATCTATTGCTCCTTCCGCCTTCTCTTTAGTGCTTCCTTCAAGGTTAAAGAGCTTTTCACCAAGGATAGACAGTCTCTCTTCGATTTCTGGGTAAACATATCTTGCCCAGCTGGACCAAATGGCTGTGAGGCCTGCTCCATGGGCAACGTCGAACTTTGCTGAGAGTTCATGCTCCATTTGATGGCAAGCCCAGTCTCCGCGGCTTTCTCCACCCATGTTCATGAGTCCGTTATGGGAAAGGGAGCCAGCCCACATTAAGTTTGCTCTTGCCTCGTAGTCAGTAGGATTTGAGAGGGCAATAGGAGTGTATGTAATGACTGTTCTCAAGAGGGCAACTGAAAGGTCATCCGTGAAAGTAAGGCCATAACCACTATGAAAGAAACGCTCGAGAGTATGCATCATAATGTCTGCTGATCCGCTTGCCGTCTGATACTTTGACACAGAATATGTTAGCTCCGGGTTCAAAAAAGCGTACTTCGGCTTTCCCCATTCTGAGTTCAAGCCACGCTTATATCCTGGTCCCTCATCATTGGAGATGACACTGGATGCGCTCATTTCGCTACCGGTG
>JALFYG010000014.1 GCA_022784805.1 Spirochaetales bacterium | reverse complement strand
CAAAGGAGTAATCTTTCGTAGATTCAGCAGGGCTTACGTCTATCGCAAAGGAAGAATATGCGCCTTTCTGTTCCGGAGTATAAGAAAGAAGAGCCTCTCTCAGGCCATATATCCTGTCGTCTACGACTTGGACTTCACTCTCAAGAAACGAAGAGACCATGGAAATAGTACCTTCCTTCACATTAGCCTTAACGTTTGAGCCCAAATTTAATGCAAAGAATATATAGAGCACAAAGAAAATCAAGACTGCAGAAATAAGCACTAACCAGTTCTTTGTCCTTTGTTTTATTTTCATCCCCACTTTCCCCTTACCTATATTCTACACAACAAAAAGGAAAAATTGTATACAAATAACATCCCAACTATTTTTTTTACTCAGGTAATTTTATGGAACAAGAAGAATAACGGGTCAAATCGTTCATCTTTCAGAAAGGAATTCCATTTTTTTCCAGTAATCCATATTGCATTGAAAAGAAGAATAGCTTAAATAAAAGCCTAAGGAGCGCTCTATGAAAAGAAAGCTTATCCCACTACTTTTGTTGGTATTCTCAATCTCCACTCTTTTTGCTCTTCCTCTCTCTGGCTTTAAAGATGGAAAAAACTATATCCCTACAGGTTTCTCCATGGGTATGGGAAATGACACCTTTGCAATCGGTGGTCTCAGCTATAACTTTGACGACCAGCTTTCTTTTACAGAGAACTTTGTGCTGTCAGCACCGGCATATGAATTAAAGATTGATATGATCGCCTTCACCAACAGAGGTTGGAGAGAAGGCTGGAGCCCCTTCGATTACTCCCTCAAGAGCACTGACGGAGGAAAGGGAGACCCAATCCAAGGGCGCTATGACCTGACGGAGATAGTTCTTTCCGTCCCTCTCAGCTTCAATTTCTCAAAACACGTCATGCTTTTTGTCACGCTGGACGGAGGAGTATCGATAGTGGGAAACCAACACTATGAAGTGTTGCAGAACGCTCTTCACACCATCAAGGGCATAACAAGGGTATACGTTGACTATGATACCAATGGAAACACCTTCTACCCCACCTTCAACGCAAAGTTAGGACTTGGCTTCCCTATTGTCTACTTCGACAAGACAAGCCTCTTCGGTGCTGTGGAAAACAAAAGCAAGAATGCCTTTGGTTTCGAGTACAGCGACACCATCGATGTTGTCGTGGGCCTTACAGATGGAAATAAAGATATTCTTACAGCATCCTTCGGCTACACCTGGGCAAAGACAGAATCAGATTGGGTGACGCAGAAACTATATAGAGAGTATTGTCATGGACCGGTGTTGGGTATGAAGATCGACACAGGAACCGTCAAACTCGATTACTACACATATCTTAACTCACGCTTTGGCTTCGGAGTCATCGCCTTCGATGTCCTGTCATTCTTCAATCCAAGTTCTTGGACTGAGAATGATATCTTTGTGGATGTGGGAAACGTAAAGATGATGAACACCCAGTTCTACTTTATGGGACTGGAGTTTCCGATTAAGGATACAAACTTTCTCATCACCACAGAAACAAGATATATCTCCGGAGATCCTGCCCATGACACTTGGTTTATTGAGGAAGATGAATATCTCTCAACAGAACCAAGGTACAAGAGAGCCTATGACAGCTTCTTCCTGGGCGCCAAGTATGAATTCAGCTCTGAAGAAACAAAAGGCTGGGTCACTCCTTACTCGAAGCTGGCACTTGGAGTAATGAGATGGCAGACAGTGGAACTGATGAATATGATGAACTTCGAAAAGACCAAGGATGAATGGGGATTCTTATGGGATGATGAACTCACAGGAATCCACTCCATAAGAACAAGCAGGCTTCTATCTCTTGCCCTGGATATAGAAATCGGTCTTTCTCTTGTTCCTGAAGGTGCATTCTCTTCCTCGACAACCACCATCCAGATCAATATCTTTGGTGGCATCACCATCATACATAACGCTGAGAAAGTGAAGAAACATGTAAACGCAGACACAGAGGATGCAAATAAGGTTTCAACCCTAATGCCTAAGTTCGGCCTCTCCATGAGATTCGGCTTCGACGTCTGATTCTTTCTTACACTTCACGTGAAAAGAGTATCTTTTTATGTGTTTTCACCATAATATGTTCATCAGTTAAGGACATTCAATGGAGGGATTTATGTTTATATTTGCAGAGTGGTCAAACCAACTCCATTCAATGGGTTTGGTTCATATAATCGGAATTGTCTTGGCAATTCTTTTTGGCATTGGAGGGGGAATCCTTGCCAAAAGAACTACGAAACCAGATAAAGTCTATGCAATAACAGGAATCACATTTATTGTACTTGAGGCTTTGAAGGTAATCTTCTTTTTATGCACCACAGGAACCTATCCTCTGAATAGAGTTCCATATCAGATGTGTACCGTAGAGATGTTCTTCTTATGGGCGATACCTCTTGTAAAGAATGAAAAGATCAAGAGAGGAATGATTGCCTACACCCTCATCGGTCTAATGGCTGCAGTCTTCTATTTTGTGAATCCTGTTTCCCTTCTTACCACTCCATATATATTTTTAAGCTTACAGGCAATGATTTGGCACCACTTGGTAATCATGATCGGTGTCTTCTCCGTTGTCCGCTTCGGCATCTATGGAAAGAAGGGTAAAAAATTCATCATCGACGGCTACTTATTCTGGCTAGCTCTTACTATCCTCGCCATTATTCTGGATGTAATCTTTGCAAAGATAATCCCAGAAGAAGGGATTAACTTCTTCTATCTCTCTCCAAACCAAGAAAGCATAACCTACATCGGTCTCAATTGGATATTCAAGGAGCCTAAGCCTTATCCATTGTTCTTAGTCGGATTCATTATCTACTACACCTTTGGAGTATCATGTGTTTATGGAGTACTTTCTCTAATCGGTAGAATCAGAGATAAAAGGGAAAGCCGATGATCAAACGCCAACCTGTATCCAAAATAGTAATGAAAAATAGTGTGAGGAGCATCTTCGCCCTCATTCTTTCTGTCGTCATCTTCGTTTTTGTCTTGGCGTCTGTAGTCATTGGTCTTCTTACTGCACCAAGCACAATCACCCCTGAGCGTGGAAGCAGAGTATTCATGCTCTTTACAGTAAACTCCAACCTCGTGGCTGCAGCTGGGGCAATCTGCGTACTTCCATATGCTGTTGATGGTCTCAGAAACAGATGGCATCGTCTGCCAAAATGGGTGGACAGGCTTCTTTATTGCGGAACACTCTCTGTAAATATGACACTTGTTTTTGCCATGGCCATTCTTTATCCAAGAATGGGTAATGTAGCAGTCACCGGTATGAACCTTGGTCTTCATGTGGTGTGTCCTATTCTTACGATTATTCTCTTTGTATGCGTAGAAAACTCACGAAAGCTTACTTACTCCGACAGCCTTTTGTCTCTGATTCCATACTTTTTATATGCCACAGTCTACTTCTTGATGGTAGTCGCCCTTAAGAAGTGGCGTGATATCTATGGCCTTGTGGAGAGACTTGGCCCCATTGGAGCCATAGCTGCAATGACTTTCTTTGCCCTTGCTCTCTCTGCGGTACTGAGAATCGTACATAACTACCTTTCCATCATGGGATCAAAGAGAATATCAAAGGACCTTATTTCCGTTGAAAACATTAATGAGTACTATACTCTGGAAGAAGCGATCAATCAGCTTGCTTCTTTCTATGTGAAAGATTCTTCAGAAATGATAGTTCCTTTGGACTTAATAAGAGAGATGACGTTCATCTATAAAGGCCTCACATTCGAAGAAGCGGTCAAAGACTATGTAGAAGCCTTCCTAAAGAAAACAGAAGAATATAAATGAAGCATCAGGGGCCTATAATCTGGCCCCTTTTCGATGTTTTGATTAATGTTCAGCCATAGCGATATACGGTTAGTTGTCTTTTAAGTCTTCTAGAAAAATCCTTGAACTAATTCCAGACCTATTTTTTCTTATTCTTAAAGTAGTGTATTCACTACTTTCCCTAATAAGGGTGTTAGAAGAATCCCGCTCCAAAAAGTCCAAATAAGCGGGATTTAATTCCAACTATAAAGACTAACCGTACATCGGCTATGTCTTTATCTAAATATCGCCTTTTTTCTGGTTTCTGTCAAACATAAATAAAAATCGATCAAGGGAGTCTTCTTTTTTCCAACAAAAATACCTTTTAATACTTCACTCCTCGGAGATGATTTGTAAATAAGACTCTTAAATTCGGTACACAGTTAGTACACACTTATTAATAATTGGGAATCTTTACTACTCTAAATTCCTTACTTTAAAACCAAGTAATTCCTTATATAGCAATAAAAAACTCTCCAAATTTCTGAGAGAGCATCATAGGTGCCAATCGGATTCGAACCGATGAAAAACGGTTTTGCAGTTTTAATCGACGCCCTTTTTTACCTCTCAAAAGGCCCTTATTGTTTCAACTTAGTTACTGTATAGTAACAAAATAGCTTCAAAACAGCAACAGAATAGTTGCATGATAGTTGAATCAAAATCTGTCAACGTTTAGTCAACATTTTGTCAACGTTTTGTCAACACGGGCGTTTTGGGTCTATACTCTAGCTTATCTTATCCAGAAGATCCTCAAATGATGTCACCTGATGGTATTGCACATCCAAATCAGAAAGGTCATTGAAAAGCTTCTTCACACACCTGAGCTTCGCATCATCAACCAATCTAAAATTCACTGAATCCAGGCTTCCCTTTGTCTCAGCAATGAAGTAAATGTGCTTTGTCACTCCCTTTTTGAACGCTATCGCCCGGTCTTGCGCATAGCTACCTACAGGAGTCGGTATCTGGAATCCTCTTGGAAGCTTTGCATATACGGCGACTTCTCTGCCGCACCCCCCTTCAAGATGACAATAGCTTTATTCCTTGTAATTACAGCCTCATTGACTATCCTTCCGGCAGAACATATGGCTTAGCATAGATAAAAGGTTTCTCAAAATAAGACTTTTGAGAATATCTGAGTAAAATCAAATTCTTCTGAGTTCATCATAGAATACAGGATTTTTTTGGTTCCACCTCTTCTTCGTAAGTATGTTTTGTCTGAGAGAAAATCAAACAATTCTCGCAGAGAAATCTCTCCGTTTTTTGTCATCAAATATATTGCCTTAAATAGATTTGTTCGCATCAGTAATCGGGTATACAACTTATCTTGTTTCTCTTTATCTATCCATTTTAAAGCATATCCAAGACAACTTACGAAATAACGTTGTTTCACCGAGAACAGGTAACCCATGTATTCCGCTGTTTTCGCATTATTCTCCCCGTATTTTGTATAAGCACCTTTTTTTCTCGGGATTCCATCGTTTAAAAGAAGTTTGCCGATATCAATGAATTTATAACCTTTGTCTCCATCGATAAGCATACAGTCAACAACACCATAAAAAACTGCTTCGAATGAACTTATTTGCAGCATATCGGAAGAATCAATACCTAAAAATGTATGGTTATCGATCCATTCCAAATAATCAGTGATAGGTATGGAGATAACATCATCAATGTAAGCGACTATTTCTTGCTGAGATAAAGAAAAATCTCGTTCAAGCAAGGATTTGTTCACACTATCTTCATATTCTTTTGTAAAAAAAGTGTTAATTAAACTGTTCATTTTCGATTTTCTTTTCTATAGAACTCAAACGGGAAATGATTTTCTTTATCTCAAACTTTGCTTTATCTGCTGTATCCTTGCTACTTAATACATTCTTTTCAAAACTGTCCTCATTAATATACTTCTTGAAAGTTTTTAGCTTTGTTACAGAAGTTTCGAATTGTCCACTTTCATCTAATTTCTCATGTGCTTCATATATTGATTTCTTACCTTCAACGATTAGTTTCACGAGTTTCTTAGATTCTTTATTCTCAACTTTGGCAACTTTTCCCAAAAGTCTAATATCTTCTGCCCTTTTAATCTCTCCTTTTTGGATTTGACCTATTATTTTCTCATCTATTCCTTCAATATGATTCCTAATTCTTTTAATAGAAGGATCCTTTACATATTCCATGTAATAGCTATATTTGTGATTATCCGGCTCCCCATACTTATTCATGAGATCCACGGCATCAACCATTTTCTTTGCGTCTGATACTTTCAAATTTAAATCTTCTGCAATTTGTTCAATTGGAATTTTTGTTTCTTTGCTTCTTCGATAAAGGTAACTGGCTTGCTCATAAGGATCCCATGGTTTTTTACCCTTTATGTGGAATTGTCCGATTAGCTTAAAAACCATTTCTTCTGAGATGTCTTTAGGTAGAAGATTACACTTGATCTTACCCCATTCCACAGGATTGCTTTTTGCAAGTATTCGATAGGCAGCTAATCGGCTATTTCCTTCCAATACCACAAAATCTTCATTCCTTACAAAAATAGGTTCTATTAGTCCTCCATTTTTTTCGATATCATCTTTTAACTGACGGACATGTTCCTGTTTTATCATATGTTCTTCAATGACTTCCTGTGAGGGGATTGTTCCATCTGAATTAAGAGCACTGTAAACACGTGGATTTTCTGGGTAAAACTTTAGTTCTGACTGAGGTAATTCACATACTTCATAGAAAATTTTTTGCTTTCCAATAGTAATTGAGTTCTTCAACTTATCATCATTATTACTCATGACCTTCCGCCTCCTCTAGAATGTTTTTGATCAATTGCGAATAAGAATAGTCTGCCAAAGCTTTATATTCATCCTTTGAAATGTCTCCTTGTGCTAGGAATGCAGCTTGCTGTTTGGCAACCAACAGAGCATCGATCCAATCATCAATGCTGTTATGTATTTTAATGATGTAAATAAAGCAATTCTTTTTTTGAGATATTCTGTGTATTCTATCTTGGGCCTGGAGATAATCATCCAGGTTAAATGTTCTATCATAAAAAATAGCATTATTTGCTACTGTTAATGTTAGACCCTCTTTCGCTGCTTGAGGTGTCGCGAATAATACTCTACAAGTTTCATCTTTTTTAAACTTATCTACTGCTTTGTTCCTATCTTCAATGGCCATTCTTCCATGTATTTTTACTGCACCATAACATTTGTATCTATC
Organism: Spirochaetales bacterium; assembly: GCA_022784805.1. Lineage (GTDB taxonomy): Bacteria > Spirochaetota > Spirochaetia > Sphaerochaetales > Sphaerochaetaceae > Ornithospirochaeta. The sequence continues at coordinate 11,124 of JALFYG010000014.1, read as the reverse complement.
TTTAAGTATATCGATGTTCTGGATATAACTTGACCAAATAATGACTTTCTCTTTCCGTTCAATTATTTCATTCAGTAAAGAATCTAATGCTTTTTCTTTTCCTGATGTTCTGTTATAGGAGTCGTCAATAAGACTAGGATTAGATGCAACTTGATTAAGCCTTAAAAGTCTTTTTAGACACTCTTCATCATTATCAAGAATCAAACTTCCGTCTTTGTATACTTCAACTTGACATTCTTTCACTATCTTTTGATAAAGCTCATGTTGTCTTCCTTCAAAATCAGCAAGGATTGTGTGAAAGCTTTTTTGAGGTAAATCAATTGCGCAACTCTTTTTTGTTTCCCTTACAGAGAAACTAGAAATCTTATTAAATACTTCCCCTACATTGTTTTCAAAGGTATTCCGCAAGTCCAGATCAGATTGCAGTTTGTTTGATAAATCATGTTGTTTTTTGAATGCAATAAAATCTTCTCCAAGAGACTTTCCTTTATCTAAGAAATAGATTTGTGCCCAAATATCGTATGGTCTATTTGCAACAGGAGTACCTGTCATTATTGTTTTAAATTTGAATCCGTCAGATAGACTGAAAAAGCATTGAGAAATTTTTGACTCAGGGTTCTTTATCTTTGTCGATTCATCAAGAATTACAGCGACATGTCTACACTTTAAAAACAGTTCAAAGCGTTCCTGCTCAACCATAACAGCTTCGAAATTAGTAATTATAACTTCTGAAATTCCATTAAAGATTAAGTAATTGTCAGAGCGTTTATTGGACATTATTGATGGTTTAATATGGGTGTGAAATTTAAATTCATCATCCCAATTCTTTACGAGCTGTTTTTTTGTAACAATAACGACGGTGTCTATGTCTTTTTTTTCAAGCCAATATAAACATAGGTCAATTGCGATTTTTGTCTTTCCTAAACCTTGTTCATGGAATATAGCAGAATATGGAAGGTCCTTAACTGCATTAAAGGCCTCTACTTGATATGGAAAAGCTTTTTGTGTCACGTTTAAGTTTAGTGAAGCTCTTCTTATTATACAACTCATAACTGCACCTCCATTTCGAGGTCAGACAAAATAATAATCTCCGGATTGCATGAATACTTTTCTTTTAAAAGCTTAAAATGATTGGAAGCTGAAATGGAAAGCTGCCAAGGAACATAGACAACGATTATTGCTTCTCCCGGAAAAAGAGAACATTCCTTCATATACGCTTCATATTGTTTATAACTATGTTCTGTGTTGTAGTCTTTTATAGTCTTTGCTTCTCCAATAATTAGTGTATCATTATCGCAATACATAACATCAGGAACATATTTGTTATATATCAGACTCGGCTTTTCGCATCCAAATAAATCTGCTTTCAGCCAAGATTTCTTTTCAGGAGCAATATATCTTTGTACGTACTTAATAATTCTACATACATAATTATAATGTTCCTGGGATTCACTCATTTTCTTCTTCCTTTAAATCGGACATCAAACCATTAAGTTCTTTTTGTAGATCAAAGAGATCTTCTTTTCTGTATTTATATTTTGGATTTGTTTTCAGACTAATTACTTCTTTGTATGGAATCATATTTAGACGTTTGCTTAATTCATGGACCATTTTATACGTGTCTGTTTTACTTAGTTTTTTGGCTCCAACCTCTTGCTCTTCAAGCTTTCTTATTGCGGCAGAAGAACCTTGCTTCAGGAATATATTACGTAACTCTTCGTCTCCAAGAATTTTTGGTAAATTCCTTACATGTTCTGCTCTTTCAATCTTTTCTGTAAGAACCCAAGAAGTAAAATCATTCATGTCGTATCCATGGATACTTAATGCATCATTGCATCTATTCTTTTGAGCTTCAAAATAATAAGAAAACTTTTGAGGGTCTACTTTTTCTCCCTCTTGAGTTGCAGGATCTGCATAGTATTTTGACATATCATTATAGGCATGAATGAGATGCAGAATGTAACTTTGTTGCCCTCCACAAAACACCTTTAAGTACTCCATAGATTTCTTTTCAGTGTTGTAAAGATAGTCTAAATACTTCGCTTTTGAGAAAGGATCCCAGTCTCTAGAACCGACCATATGAGCTTGAAGTCTTATAGCGTGTTTTTCATCTTCGCTCATATCATCATATACAATCGAAATTATTGTACTCCATTTTTTATCTTGCTCTTTCTGAAGAAACTCTTGGTAAAACTTTAACCTGGTATTACCCTCAATAACGACGTACCTATCATCTATTGTGATATGATTTACAATTATAGGAGTAAATATTCCTCCATTTTTCCTGATAGATTCTTTAAGAGCGTTATATTTAGAACCATTATCATCATCAGCACCACCTGCTAATGCTAAAGCTAGGTTTTCACTTGTTAGTTGTTTTCCAGAATAAATGGACAAGAAATGTTTGATTCTTGGATTTTCAATATCAAGTTCTACTTTATCAACAGGTAAAATGTCGTATCTCATACAAGTGACTCCTAAACCTAATTTTGATAATTATGATCATAGATTCCATCGAATCTAAGATCAAAATACTTTTTAGCTATATCCGGATTTTCTTTTTCAAAATCAATAAGAGCTCTCATAGATGCACATAATTCTTTAGGATTTGCTGCATATTCCTGATTAGCTTCACAGTACTGTCTAAAACTCTTTTTTTTCAAGAAACTAGGCTGATTTGCCCATCTGGCAAGTGTAACGTACATTCCTCGATATTTAGATTCTTTCCAAGGTTGATAGTTTTTGTCTTGATATCTCATTATGTACGGTAGACATTTGTATTCCATCAAAAGAGCAATCCTCTTAAATGCATTTTCAATGTCTTTGGCATCTGTACTTTCAAATCCTACTAGGACATAAAACTTAATAGTCTTTGATTCCGCATATTTTCGTAACATCTTCAGTTTTTCATGAATGAGGTCATAATCAGCTATGTTATCAAAAGCAAAAGTAAAATCACCGTCATACTTAGAAGAAAATAGCAATTCGCATTTTTCAGGTGTCAAGAGGCGCTCATCAATTCCTTGTTTGAACTTAAAAGGCTTTCCTGTAGCACGTAATGCTTCAAGTATCTCTTTCCAATGGCTACATCCTAAAACATTATCATCTAAAAGGCATATTTTAGGGCGAGATGGATCAAGAAACTCTTCTAGAGGAGAGTGAAGAAAGACCCTATCATACTTCTGGTTAACACAGAATTTGCATTTTCTAAAACAGCCTCTAGTCATAAACCCAATGCTATAATTCGTATATTCTTTGAATTGAAGCATATAATTCTTGGGTAAAGGATTACCTGTTAGTTCTGCATTCTTTTTTGCACTTTCGACTGTTGATGTAATCCACTCATCATAGAGATGATAGTCAGGCATATGGTGTTCTATTTCGTCAGGCAAATTAGGTGCTTTTGCAAAAAAGAAGCCTGTTCCCCCAACATGAATATTTGAAGGGAGACTAGATTTTGCAGATTCCATATCAACACCATTACTTATCCATTCGGGAACAGGAGTATCTGTGAAAACCTTTGAGATGTAAACCTCATCATAATCGTCGAGATTATCATAATCCAAAAGAAGTTTCACTTCTGCATTCTTCTTTTTCCAATAACCAGAAATCTTTTCACATACTAAATTGGGGAAGCGATGTTTGTAACGACCAATTAAATCCGCGTCAACAATGCCTATTTTCATACCCCAATCTCCCCTCTATATATGGATATATAGTTCGATCATGGTAAACGATCTCTAAGTTAAAACCAATCAAAATAATGTTTTTTCTTGATAAATAGGGAAAAAAGAAGGTGAAAAGTAAAGAGTGATCTTGACTTACAATGTTTTTAATCTTTTAATTCTTATCACCTCATATGGCACGGAAGCAGGTTAGAATCCTGCACGGTCCCGCCACTGTGAAGGGATGTAAAGGGAAAGCAAAAGCCACTGGGAAACTGGGAAGGCAGCTGGTACCAAAGCCCGTAGTCAGGAAACTTACGTGAGAGGTCACCTGTCGGCAAAAGCCGGTTCCTGCGATGTACAGGTTCGGGTATGCAGTCCATACCCAAACTATTCATTTTTGGGAGAGGACACTATGTATAAACGTAAAGTGTTCACAGCACTATTGTTCTTTTTGGCTATTGCAACCGTTTCTTCTTCAGGCACTGTAGAAGTAGCATCTTCTGATGTTGACCAGGACCTAAGAATAGTCTCTCTTGGGCCAAATATTACAGAGACTGTCTTTGCTTTAGGAAAAGGTAATCTGCTGGTTGGCAGAACGAATTATTGTGATTACCCGGAGGAGGCTAAGCAAATTCAAAGTGTCGGAGACCTCTACAATCCAAGTATAGAAACTATCGTCTCTCTTAAACCGGATGTAATTGTATGCTCGTCAATAGTCTCTACTGAGACAGTTGCAGTGCTACAAAATGCAGGCTTAAGTGTTGCTATTGTTAATCCCCAGGAATCACTGGAAGGAACATATGAATTAATCGAAACCGTAGGAACGATTATTGGTGCAGAAAAAGAATCTGTTGAGTTATGTTCCGAAATACGGGAAAGAATTTTTAAAGTAGAGAGTACTGTTTCTTCAAATGTGAAAGAGAGAAAAACAGTCTATTACTGCGTTGGGTTTGGAGAAATGGGAGATTTCACTGCGACAGGAGACACTTTTATCTCAGGAGTAATAGATGTTGCTGGAGGAGAAAACGTAGCAAAAGATGGAAGGAATTGGATGTTTGACAAAGAGTCTCTATTCATTGCAGACCCAGATGTCATATTAATCCCTGTATATTCTTATTCTAATCCAGAAGGTGACATCAATTATTTGACTTCTGTTGAACCATATTCGAATCTTTCCGCTTGTAAATCAGGAGAAATAAAGTTAATTGATGGGAATATAATGGATCGACAAGGACCAAGAATAGCAGATGCAGTTGAAGAAGTTGCACGAATTCTCTATCCAGAAGTTTTTTAGGATTGCAATGAGACGCGTAAAGTATTTTGAGGTTTTTGCCTTAGTTTTCTTAATCCTCACTTTGATAGGATCCCTTTCCGTAGGAAGTACAACCATTTCTATGACAGATTCTATTATCTCTTTGATTCGTGATACCGAATATTCGTATATCATTCGAAAAATAAGATTGCCACGCGTATTTGGTAGCACATTTTGCGGTGGGATTCTTGCCTTAAGTGGAGTTGCCTTCCAGACTTCTTTTAAAAATGAATTAGCAGATCCTTATTTGTTAGGTGTATCAAGCGGAGCTTCTCTTTCAATTGCAATAGCAACAATGATTGGGCTTGTTACCACCAATGTTTTCTCATTACCAATCCTCGCTTTCGTGGGAGCTATTATTGCTTCAGCCATTGCTGTTGGAATTGATTACAAAACTCCACAAACGATTATTCTTAGTGGTGTTGCTGTTTCTAGTCTATTCTCTGCACTTACTTCATTCTTAATCTACATGAACAGGAATTCATTGTCTGGCGTCTACTTTTGGACAATGGGTAGTTTTTCATCTTTATCTCTTCAAAAGATGACCATATTGCTAGTTACAATGATTATTGAGTTTAATCTTCTTCATTTGAGTGCTAAATCTATGGATATACTCCTTTTAGATCACTTGAGTGCAAGGTCGCTTGGAGTTAATCCCATTGAATCACGAGTAAAGATTCTGCTTATTTCTGCCATCTCAACATCTATTGCTGTTAGTTTTTGCGGTGTGATTGGTTTTACCGGGATAGTGTCTCCTCATATAGCAAGAAAAATAGTTGGTCCATCGCATAAGAACCTTTTGTTTTCTTCAATGATAGTTGGAGCATGGATAATGACTATTGCGGACACAATCTCTAGAACAGTCCTTGCGCCAGCAGAAATACCTGTTGGAATAATTACTTCAATAATTGGATGTCCTTTGTTCTTAGTACTCGCAATAAGAGGAAAAAAGAAATGAAACCTATGCTTTTGTTTAATAATCTATCTTCTGGATATGGGAAAGCACGAGTTATAAATAACATAAATCTGGAGTTTAAAAGAGGAACACTTTACTCGATTATTGGACCAAATGGTTCAGGAAAAACGACGTTTATAAAGACATTGTTGAAGGAAACAAGTATTTTTTCTGGCGATATTTTTATTCAAGAGAAAAACCTAAACTCAATAAATCTACATATGTTGTCTGAAATGATATCATTTGTTCCACAAAGGGGAGAGATTCCTGAAGGTTTTTTTGTTTATGAAATACTTGAAATGGCTTCTTTTTTGAATCCAAGGGTGTCTTCTGAATCAATAGAAATGGCGTTAGAGATATGTGGGATTCAATCATTAAAAAGAAAAAAAGCAAGAGAACTTTCAGGGGGAGAACAACAGCTTGTACTTCTTGCACGAGCCATCTGTAGCATGAATCAAATAATCCTTCTCGATGAACCAACAAATAATCTTGATGTAAAAAACCAGTCGACTATCCTAAACACTGCTAGAAACTTAGCAGATGAGGGCTTTTTGGTAATAATGACAACACACGATATAAATGCCGTTTTGCAATACTCTGATAATGTGATTATCCTGCAAAATGGGGAAGTAATAAAAAAAGGAGTTCCGAAACAAATTATAACTCCTTCTTTATTGAAGAGTGTTTTTGGAATACAAAGTCGTATTGTTACAGTTAACGATGAAACACTTTTCTTAATAGGTAATGGTAAGGGTATAATAAACTAATTTATATTTACGTAAAGAATTGAGTCGTCATTTACGTCAAAAATCGAAAATCCATATAGAAGACGAAAATGACTCTATGCCAATAGAAAACACCGGATTTCTCCGGTGCTCCTCTCCCTTTGTTTTGTTTTTATCCTTCCTTTTATCCTTTCTGTACCTCCTGATATCAAAATAACAATGCACTCCTCTTTTTTCTAGGAATATTTTTGTACCAAATTGTATATGATTTTATACTAACTATTTATGGTACCAATAATTATGAACACTTGCCTTTTATAAAAGCCCTCATTATCCTATATCTAGATCCCTTGCTATTCCTTCCCTTTTCTCTAAGTAGAAATATGAAGATGCCCGCATTCAGCCAACACCATTGCACGTGTCCACACCCTTCGGCAACCGCTCTTAAAGGTTGTCTGAACAATCAGCTCCTGCTCTTAACGAAGCTTGATTCATCCCATCGATTCTTGATGAAAACAACCGTTTTCCCTAAATCCGATATCGTCTTTAGGTGTTTCAGCAAGAATCACCCCGTTATGCCCTTTGGCTCCAAAACTACCAAAACGAAGCATACAGCTTCAGTTTTCTCACCAAAGGCCAGCATGTCTCCTATTGGATCAGACATGCAAATGCAAGCTCCCCGTCGTGGTACCGACGGAAAAAGAGCTTGCCAGGGAATGTCCCTTGGAACCCTCATCATTTCTACCAAGAGAAAGGGGGATTCGGACAATGTCTAAAGATCCACGTCATATCCAGAAGAAATTCCGTGTGTCCGAAAAGGAAGACATCCTTCTTCAGGAGAAAGTAAAGAACTCTGGACTATCGCTCCAGAACTATCTCCTGAAAGTTTCTCTTGGTAGAAAGATAAAGCCTTTTCCAGCGGACTTTGACATCAAGCTCAAAGAGCTTTACAGAAGTGTCAGAAACATCCAAGGCAATCTTAACCAGCTTGCAAAGTCCGCCAACTACGGACAGGAAGTTTCTTCTGGTGAGATCAAAAAGGCACTTCTTCAGGTACACGATATAGCTGATGATATCGATTTGTTTTTGGTAACACTCAAGGAGAAAAATTGATATGGCTGTGATCAAGTCTGTATCGGGTGGAGCACCTTCAATATCAGCCATCATCAAGTATGTTACCCAAGAAGAAAAAACAAATGATAAACTGCTTTCCGGAGTCAGATGTTCAGTGGAGACAGTGACGGCTGACATGCTTTCCACAAAGCACTTCTATGGGAAGACATCGGGAAGGCAGTATAAGCATATTGTATGGTCATTATCGCCTGATGAAGTGATCTCAGCAGAAGGGGCTCATGCTGTTTCTTTAGAGCTAGTAAAGAAGTCAGAGCTGTTCAAAGGCTTTGAAGTCTTGATAGCTACTCACGTGGACAAAGACCATATTCATAGCCACATTATCGTAAACTCTGTATCTTTGGCAGATGGACACAAATACCGCCACTCAAAGAAACAACTGAATGACTTGAAAAGGCTCTCCGATGATCTATGTCTAGAACATGGATTGAAGGTCATAACTACCAAGGATCATGAAGTGGAAACGACTTTAGACAAACCAACAAGCTATGACCAGTACACCTACGCTGTCCTTTCAGAGGCTGGAAAAGGACATGTCGACTCCTGGGTTTTCTATATTGCCGATCATATTCAAAAGGCAAAAGAAAGCGCTTCATCCTTTGATGAATTTGAAGAGATTCTTCTTCAAGAAGGCATTAAGGTTGAGTGCCGGGACAACAGAAAGAATATCGTCTTCTCCATAGAGGATGAAGACGGCAATCACAGAAAGATTAGAGGAAAAACTCTAAGCAAATACTTTGACGAAGATTTTTCAAAGGAGAAACTATATGGACACTTCGAAACTAAAGAAGAACAATCAAACGACAGACTTGGAGAAGCTACTGAAAAATTACGAAGCTTCGACAGAAAAATCTCTAGCTACAATCGACTGGCTTACAATGACTCTGGCAAAAAAGACAGAAAAAGAGAAAGAACTAGAGAAAAGAATCACGTCCGCTGAGAGCCATGTCAAATACTTGGAAGGAAGAATACCTTCCTCTGAGTCATATTCTAGCCTTTCAAACGGCATGAATGAGATTAAGACAAAGCTTTTGGACAGCTCAAAGGCCAGAGACTACGGAGCTGTCTGCCTACTCTTTTTCTTCTTTCTACAAGCCATACCGCTCATTATCAAAATTATACCAGTAGACATAGTGGCTTGCCTTATCAGTCAAGAAATCCCCTTCTTTTTCCCTAGCATTGCGGGTACAGTAATACCATTTCTAATGCTCTACTCTAAGCAGAATAGAAAAACACAGATTCTAATCCCATACATGATCGTAAGCATCCTTATTACTTATTCTCAATGCTTTCTATGTATTGTTCCTTGGACATCCGGCACCATAGGCATAATCATATACGGAATGCTTCATGGTTTCGTATGGTTCATTTTTGAGTTTTTATACAACAAAAGAGAGGTAAAACATGAATAACAATCCATCAGTATTTGAATTTTCATCTGACGATCCAGTGCTCTCAATGCTATCCAGCTATCTTATTAAGAATCCTATTAAGAAGAAGCTCTACATCATCGAAGAAGCTGGTTCAGGTGTTACATTTTTATACATTGATAATGAAGAAGAGACAAATTACTTCCTCTTATACATCTATCTTCCCACTAGAGGTTTCTCTGTCAAAAATGCGCCAGAAGAAATCGCTCACACCATATCCAGAAATATCCCCTGCTTTGACGAACAAAAGGTTCTTCTTGAAAGGTTGCTTGGAAATGATCCGCAGAAAAGAGACCTTTTGAAGCTTAAGGAAGAAGAAGACAGCTACACTATATCGATTCCAGCCAGTGTATCTCCTGAACAGTATTTGAGAAGACTCCTCTTAGTTGAAGAAATGGAGAGGATAAGGATGGCCAACAAGAAAACAAAGGAAAAGAAGCAGGCAAAGTCAAACAATCTGTATAATACCCGCTAAAAGACAAGGGGCCTGTCCTTATCGGACTGCCCCTTCTTTCCTCTCCGTCATCTCTTTAGTAACTAGAAAACGGTATCAGATTCTTCCTCTTCTTCAGTTTCCGTGGTTTTGTTTTCAAGATTCGTAATGAGATCCTTGTCCGTAAGATAGAAACCTTCGTCTTCCCATTTCATCTTTCCATTCTTCAATAACTCTGAAAAAGGACATCTTTCAGCCCGAAGATAGTTGCTTGCACTCTTTTTCGATATTCCCTTTTTTGAAACGTAGTGATCCAAGAACTCCGCTATTGAGATGAAAGGATACTCTCCGCTCATCCCTTCAATCACTCTCTTGGTTCCTTTCCATATTCTCTTAAACAGATCAAAAGCGTCAGCCTTTTTGAAGAGTACCATTTGATTTACATCTGAAGATTCATTCTTTCTCAAGCTGACAAGGTATGGCGCACTCATTTCTCTACCTTTTGAATCAAGTACATCCTTCAAAACAGTCGATTCCATGGCGAAGTGTTCAGGATAAAGCTCTTCCGCATCCTTCTGTTTATCCTGAGTCACACTTATCAAGTTTTTAGACCTGTCTCTCTCCACGCTTACCAGGACATCAACTGATGCTGCGTGGTTCGATGATCCTCGTGGGCCACCTTTTAGATTCTTTCCTGAGTGATGGACTACAATGATTGAGGTTCCATCAAACTCCTCCAACAACCTTTGTAACGCTGAAAAGAATGATTCAGTAGCTCCTGAGTCATTTTCATCCCCTTCGAAAGCTCTGCGGAAAGTGTCGATCAGAATTAGGTCAATAGGCTTATTCAGTGCCTTTAGTGCCTTAACAGTCTCATCGTATCCCTCAGAAGTGTTTATCTTCGGGACCCTCTTGGAGAATGCTATAGAACCTACAGACTTGACGTCATGAACCTGTTCCCAAGCAAGCTTTCTCTTGATAAGTCCCGGATACCCTTCTCCGCTCAGATAGACGACAATGCCACCCTGATGATCGATGGGATGACCATTCCACTCAGCCATTTTGCAAGCATAAGTCATAGCCATATCGACTGACAGTGTACTTTTTGAACAGCCCGGAGAACCATAAAACATCGCTATGCTCTTCCTAGGGATCCAGCCTTCTATCAGCCATCCTAAATCTGAGAGATCTTTGGCCATGTCAAAGTCAAACACCATTCCAAGTGGATTGGAGACAGAGACTTCCGACGATTGAAGCAGCATTTTCAAATCATTTCCCGCGACCTGGTAATCGTTGGCATCCATTCCCTGTTCGGGAATCAGAATATATGGTAGTCCAGTCTTCTCAGCTTTGAGTTCCCCGACTCCCTTTTTCTCACCTTCTCTTGGAATGTCGTTATCAGCGACAACTATGAGAGAAACATCTGGATGTGAGGAAAGGAAGGCTTTTGATGCTGCTTCCAAGTTTCCA
>JALFYG010000269.1 GCA_022784805.1 Spirochaetales bacterium | reverse complement strand
GGTCCCTGCATTCCAATAGGGCTCTTTGCTGTAGAGAGGTTAGGGATCATATCAGGCATATATGTCTCAACATACTTGATCCAAGCAGGGCAGCATGATGTGAACTGAGGAAGTGGACCGCCTGTCTTTATTCTCTCCACGAGTTCGCTTGCTTCTTCGACGATAGTCAGGTCAGCAGAGAAGTTTGTGTCGAGAACGTAATCAACGCCAAGCTTCTTCAATAGAGCAACCATCTTTCCTTCAGTGAATGTTCCTGAAGGGAGACCAAACTCTTCTCCGATGGCGACTCTTACAGAAGGAGATGTACTGACGATGACAGTTCCTCTCTTCTCTTTTATTGCCTTTCTTACTTCCTGATACTCATATTTCTCAGTTATACTTCCCACAGGACAGACATTTGCACACTGTCCGCAGTTGATACAGATAGCCTTGTTACCAGTATCCCTGAAATCATAAGTACCATGTACTCCAATCTTTTCAGTGCAGACATTCTTACACATTCCACACTTAATACACTTCTCTTCATTCCTTTTGATGGAGGGGTTGTCGAGTTCAATAGGAACTCTGACAGAAAGAGGAAGATGAGATGCCATATAGTTACACTCCTTAATTCACTGTATTCTAATTCAAACTTTTTATTTGTACAGGTGTAAAAATAAAAGTTTCAAATTTGTTCGTTTTATTCACCTAAGACAATAAGTACACTTTGGAGCAAGAGATTCTTTTGATACTCTTCATAATGGTTCTTTATCGCGTCGTGAAACATTATACTTCTCTACGATCTATAGTTTGTCAAACCGTAATAGTTATCTCTGAAACTTGGGTTTCTTTCCCCCATTTCTTTTGCGCACATAATATATATAGCTTCTATCATGGCAATCTCACCTAGTCTTGAGAAAGAATTTTTGTCATTTTCCAGGTACTGGTTCTCTGATACTTTCAAAGCAGAATCAGAAAGACTGTAGAGGCTGGATTCCGCATTTGTAGTGATGACAGAAATCGCTGCTTCAGCATTTTTTGCTTTCAAGGCTTTTTCAACAAGAACATAGGTTTCTCCCTGACGGGAAACAAAGATAAGTAAATCGTCCTTTGTGTAGTTGGATGCACTGGTTTCAATAGAAAAGGCATCTGTAAAACACATAGATTTTAAACCAAGTCTTAATAACTGATCAGATAAATGTCTTGCAACAAGAGAGGATCCTCCGATACCGAATACTGAAATTGTGGAGGCATTGATTATTCTTAGAGATAAATCTTTGACCTCTTCCCATGTGACATCAGAGAATGTTCGTTCCAAACTCTCTAAGCTGGAAGCGAATACTTTATTGAAGATATCTTTATCATTATCTTCAAAAGAAGATGGGGTTGAACCACTGGAGTTGCTTTTCATTCCATCAACAAGAATCTTCAGGTCCTTGATTCCATTACATCCAAGCTTCTTACAGAGTCTTACTACAGATGGCTGGCTGACACCGCAGATTATAGCGATGTCTTTAATTGGTGTGTCAACCAATTCGTCCTCGTGTTCAAGCATCCATCTGGCAATCTTTCCTTCCTGAGCCCCCAAGCCTGGGAGAATATCTTCTACCAGCATACGAAATCTAGATGTTTTCTGCTTTGACTCCATGTTTTCTCTCTTTTATAAATTACTTTACTGTTTTTCCATATTTTACTACTACTTATTTAGGGAAAACAAGATTTTTTATAAGAAAAAGCGTAAAAACTTCAGTTTTCTTAATATATTCTTTTTGGCATCTTATTGGTTCGAAGGGAAACCAATTGTTGATGGACAATACCCCTATTGGAAAAATTAAACAACATCAAACAGAAGATCCTGAACATAGTACTTGTTGTTACAATGTTTCTGATGCATTCATGGACAAAGGCATATAAAGTTGATTTAAGCCAAAGATTGAGCTAGAGAAAAAGTTTGAAGGTTCCTTTGAAAAAACTGTTGGACTATAGAACCTTAAGTGGGAGAAGAACAAGATCGATGAGAGAGTTAAAGAATTTATTGCTTCAAGTTGAGGTCTTGGCTCTCTTTGATAGTGACGGAAACTTCAGTACCGATGGTTCAATTGAAATCTTATAAAATCAGTACCACCGGCTCAGCCGGTGGTTTGCACACCGGGTAAAAACCCGCTACTACCGGCAGGCGCTGATGGCGCCTCGAATGCAACCGCCTCTTGCACCAGTTTCACAGGCCGCTGCTAAAGCAGCTTGTGGTCATAGCCACTGGATTTTTCTGGCTCATCCGGTTTTTTGTTGTTCAATAGTTTCAACAGATAATTCTGGAAAATTTAATTCATAACATTCCCAAACCTTGTTCCTAGCCTCCATTTTCTTCTGCCAAGGGAGGAATGCATACCATATCCTGTCAAAGAAGTAGTCGAAGTCCCTGAAGCCGAAGGCGGTGCGCTTTATG
>JALFYG010000243.1 GCA_022784805.1 Spirochaetales bacterium | reverse complement strand
CCTGTCTTTTTCAAGAGTTCCTCCATTTTTGTCATACCCTGCTTTGTAAAGGTGACGTTCTTGCTCTTCTCATCAATCTTAAAGTCACCGCGCTCATCGAAGGAGCTATAGAGCTCTCTATCCATCTTCTCAATCTGTGTGAGCTCGTAATATGTACCTGTCTCTGGATTCTTCTCACACTCCTTGAAATAAGGGACGATTGCCTTTGCTGCCCTGGCTTTAGGAGTATCATCTTCAGCCTGTCCGCTGATGATGAGAGGAGTTCTCGCTTCATCAATAAGGATGGAGTCGATTTCGTCCACGATACAGTAGTGATGTCTGGACTGAATCTTTCTATCCATGGACTGCTTCATGTTGTCTCTAAGGTAATCGAAACCAAACTCATTGTTTGTTCCATATGTGATGTCACAGGCATAGGCTCTCTTCTTTGCGCCGTCATCCTGTCCAGGGACAACTACACCAACAGTAAGACCTAAGAAGTTATAAATCTGTCCCATCCATTCAGCGTCTCTCTTAGCCAAATAGTCGTTGACAGTGACTACATGTACGCCTTTACCTTCAAGTGCAACAATGTATGCAGCAGGAACACTGGTAAGTGTCTTACCTTCACCTGTCTTCATTTCAAGGATATCGCCTTGATAAAGAACTACGGCACCCATTATCTGCTCGTCGTAGTGTCTCTCATTAATGCATCTGCCTGCAGCTTCACGGACAAGGGCAAAAGCCTTAGGAAGAATGTCATCAAGACTTTTTCCATTCTTTACTTCTTCCTTCCACTGATTGGTGTAGACAGGAAATTCTTCATCTTTCAGGCTCTCAGCCCAACTATATTCTTTCTTAACAGCCTCCAAAATGGGGGTTAATCTCTTAATGTCTTTCTGTTGTTTGGTTCCACCAAACAGTTTTGTCAAAAAATTAGCCATGAAATAAGAATAACCATTTTTTCTTTCAAAGGGTAGAAGTAACCTCAAATACCCTTAATTGGTTTCTATAAGTAGGTAGATTCACCTTTGTAATTGGGTTAAAATGACACAAGGAGGCTTAAATGGATTGGACACTGGCTGTAGGCAGCTTTAATTTCGGGATTTTTGATCTTGTAACAGTGGGCTTAGTACTTATTTCAGGTATAGCAGGTATTGCTGTTGGATTCTCTCGTTCTGCTTTAAAGATGCTTTCATATGTTCTTTGTTTTCCTTTGGCACTTTTATTTGTAGATCCTTTATCTACACTGATCAGGCAATATGTCTCCATGAGACAGATTTGGGCTAGTCTTGTCTCCTATATAGTTCTTTGTCTATTTATATTCCTTTTGATCAAAGCACTGGGTAACTTATTGGGCTTGGCCTTCGATACTCTCTCTCTTGGCTGGCTTGACTCGACTCTCGGTTTCTTTTTCTGTGGCTTCATGGCATTCATGTTTATTTTTATCTTATTGGAATTGGCATCACTTCAGAAGTTTGTTGATTTCACTCCTCTTAAAGAGAACAGCATTATCTATACCAAATTCTTCTGTAGAATATTCCCCACAGTAGACAGAGCTTTGAAAGGAGCATTAGTTGCCATTAGATAACCTTTATAAAATACAAAGTAAGACAGCCCAGGAGATATGGGATAGCTATACCTCATCTCTTCTCCCTCAATCTCTTCTATTTTATGGCCCCAAGAATTCCGGTCGTTTGACAGGGGCCATGGATCTTTCATTTTTATTGACGGGAGAAGAAGAGAATAGGGATATTCTCCGTTCAAGATCAATCATCTATCTTCCCCAGCGTGAGTTGGGAGGAAGGATCAAGACAGCTTTGGAGCTTTTCAAGACACAAAGAACCAAGGCTTCTCGTCTCTTTCTCCTTGAGAGTGTAAGGCTATCATTGATGCAATATCATCCGGCTCTCTCCAGTGCCGCCACATCCACTTCTTCTTCATATTTCTCAATGGCAGGGGAGATAGAAGAAGTAATGCTGGCCCTCGAAGATGACAAGGATTTCACAGATAAAGAGATAACCACCATGTATAAGACCATAGAGAGATGCTTGGATCCCAAGTTTCTTTATGGCGGAAAGAGATCACCTAGTGCTGTGACTATCGACCAAATAAGGGCAGTACAGGAGTATTTCTCTCAGCTAGGGGATGAGAAGGTGGTAATATTTGAGAATGTGGAGGATGCCACGGAAGGGGCGAAGAACAGTCTCTTGAAGATGCTTGAGGAACCAGATGAAAAGAGTCACATGATTCTTCTCTCTTCCAACCCTCAGAAACTCTTGGAGACCATTCTCTCCAGAGTCAGGAAGTTCCAGTTCCCTATAATTGGAGAGAAAAAGACTGCGAATCTTATTAAAGAGAAGTTCGGAGTATGGGAGGAGTATCCATCCTTTGACTCTTTCTTCTTTGAAAAGGGAAGTGGAGAGGAAGCAAGAAGAGAGTTCGATGAAGACTTGAAAGTTGTGGCTGACTCTCTTATTTTCTCCATTCCTCTTAATGGAGAGAAAGAAGAAGCCATTCTTTCTTCATTGGAAAAACTCTCAGCTTGGCGCCACTTTGTTGAAAGTTTGTTATATTTATTGGAAAAGGCCTGGAAAGAAGGAAAGATCAGCTCTAATAAAGCAAAAAAGAAGACAGAGATTTTAAACTCTTTCTTCCTTTCCACCGATGTTTATAACATGGGACCAAGAATGGCCTTTGATTTACTTTTAAGGGAGGCAATCAGTGTCAAATAGATTACTTAGGAGAGTATCCGAAGATCTTTCTTCATGCCCCGAAAAGGAGCTGAAAAATCTAATATTGCAGGCCCTGGAGGAGAGTGATATCTATTCTTCTCTCTTTAACAGCCTTGATGATGGACATGTAATTATAGACGAGAAAGGTGTTGTGGTTATGGCAAACCAACGTGTATTCACCCTTGTCCCTTATCAGAGGAAGTATAGAAACAGGCCCTTGGAAGGCATGACTCTCAGAGAGTGCCTTACAGATGAAGACTTGTGCTTGTTTGTTGAGAATGTCCTAAAAGGAGAAGAAAAGGGAGAGAACAGGGACTTCACTATCCAAGTGGGAGCAGAGCTTAGGACACTGAGAGTATCATTCAGACGCCTCTATACAACTAATAATCAATATATGGACATCATCATTTCCGATATCTCGGAAGATATCAGGAAAGAGACAAGACTGAGACGAAGCGAAAGCCTTGCCAGCATGACTACTATGGCAGCAGGTGTGGCTCATGAGATCAAGAACCCTCTTGCCGCCATGCAAATACATACGCAGCTTATGAGAAAAGCCTTCCAGCGTTATGGCTCTTTGGATGAAGAGAAGGCTGAAAGATACCTCTCTGTAATTGAAGAAGAGACAGAACACTTAAATAAGATTGCCGTCGACTTCTTATATGCCGTAAAGCCAATGGAAGTTGAGTTGAGACTTGGCTCCTTAAATGAAGAGATAGAAGAAGTAGTCTCTTTCCTGCTGCCAGAAGCAGAGGAAAAGAACATAATTGTGGAGACAAAGCTTGATTCATTTATCCCAAGAATCGAGTTTGATGCCAGGCTTGTGAAGCAGGCACTGTTGAATCTTGTACAGAACGCCTTTGCAGCCATGAGTGATGGAGGAAAACTCTCCATATACAGTAAGAATGACGGGGACTTCATCTCCATCAGAATCAAAGATACAGGTTGCGGCATCTCTGAAGATAAGCTTTCAAAAATTTTCGAGCCTTACTTCACAACCAAGGCCAGTGGCACAGGATTGGGTCTTACACTTGTCTATAAGATAATGAAAGAGCACAACGGTGATATCCACGTTAAGAGCGAGATAGGAAAGGGAACAGAGTTTATCTTGGATTTCCCAGTTCCGGTCAGCGAAAGAAAGGCTTTGAAAGGGGGTGAAGAATGAAGACTATACTTATTGTCGACGATGAGAAAAACATTGTCAGCGGTCTTGAAGAAGCCTTCATCCTCGAAGGATATAACGTCATCACTGCATATGACGGAAAAGAAGCCTGGGACAAGGTAAACAATAATAACATAGATTTGGTGATAACTGATCTTAGAATGCCAATGATGAATGGTAACGAATTGGTGGAGAGGATCAGTTCATCTTACCCGACACTTCCAGTCATTGTTTTGACAGGACACGGAACAATAGAAACAGCCGTAGAGTCCATGAGAAGGGGTGCCGTAGACTTCTTCACCAAGCCTGTTGACTTGGATAAACTCTTCCTTGTTGTAAAGAAATGCCTTGCAAACAGTGAACTGCAGGAACAAAACAAGAGACTTACTGAAGAGATAGAAAAGCTGAAGAATCAGCAGAAGTACTCCAAGATCATCGGTAAGAGCGGAAAGGTTGCCTCTCTTATGGAGACCATCAACCAGGTGGCTCCAAGTAAGGCCACTGTACTTATCACAGGAGAAAGCGGTACAGGAAAGGAACTTGTTGCTGACGCCATTGAGTCTCTTTCAACTAGACACGGTAAGCCATTTATCAAGGTACACTGCGCATCCCTTTCTTCAACTCTTCTTGAGTCTGAGCTCTTCGGACACGAAAAAGGGGCCTTCACTGGTGCCACTTCCCAGAAAAAGGGAAGATTCGAGCTTGCTGACGGCGGAACAATATTCTTGGATGAAATCGGAGAAATAGACGCAGCAACCCAGGTCAAACTCTTGAGAGTCTTACAGGAGAGAGAGTTTGAAAGGGTAGGCGGAGAGAAGACCATCAGTGTGGATGTAAGAGTAATCGCCGCAACAAATAGGGACCTGAAGGAAGAAGTAAGGAAGGGCAATTTCAGGGAAGACTTATATTTCAGACTTGCTGTCGTTGAAATAAGCGTTCCTCCTCTTAGGGAAAGAAAAGACGATATAGAACTCCTTTCCCTGTCTTTTGTAAAAGATTTTGCAAAGGAAAACGGAAGAGAAATAGACGGAATCTCACCTCACGCCAGAAAGGCTCTTTTCAGCTATTCATGGCCAGGAAATATCAGGGAATTGAAGAACTGCATGGAAAGCGCAGTAGTCATGGCAAAGGGAAAGACCATTGAATACGATGATCTACCTTCCCATATAAGAGGGGAAAGTGAGAAAGAAAAGTCCCTTTCCTTGGATCTCCCTATTACTATGGAAGAAGCTGAGAAAGCAATAATCATGGAGACTATATCCTTTGCAGGTGGCAATAAGACCAAGGCTGCCGAGATACTTGGAATAGGAAGAAAAACTCTCCATAGAAAACTCTCTGAATGGAAGGTAGTCTATGACGATTGAGGATGTATTTTCACCCTTCGGCATATTAAAGAATAAGCTTGGAGCCTACACTTATAGAGAAGACCAGGAGAATATGGCTGCACTGGTGGAGACTGCCTTTGAAAAGGGAGTTCCTGCTGTCATAGAGGCTGGAACAGGAATTGGAAAGTCCTTTGCTTATCTTGTTCCTGCTTTTCTCCTTTTGAAGAGGGACGAGGACGCAAGAGTAATCGTCGCAACAAGTACTATCCCACTTCAGAAGCAGCTTTTTGATAAAGACGTTCCATTCTTGATGGATATTCTCTCTTTCTCTCCTTCTGTGGCCATTCTCTATGGAAGGGCCAACTATCTATGCCTTCGTAAGTACAACGAAGCAGAGATGCAGTCATCCCTTCTTTCTGAAGACAGGGACTCCGGGGAAGGAAGGCTTAAGGCTTGGGTAAACTCTACAAAAACCGGAAGTAGGTCTGATGTCACAGATAGCCGCATCGCTTAT
>JALFYG010000169.1 GCA_022784805.1 Spirochaetales bacterium | reverse complement strand
ATGGCCTTTGCGGCTCCGCCAGCTCCGATTACAAGAGCGCTCTTTATCTTTCCATCATCTATCTCTTTCTCAATTGGGTGAATAAACCCATAGAAGTCTGTGTTTGTTCCCTTCCACATGTTAGGAACTCTCACTACAGTGTTGCAGGAACCAATGAGTTTTACTTCTCTTGTTATGTTTCCTAGGTACTTCACCACATCAACCTTGAAAGGAACTGTGACACTGAAGCCTCTCATTCTCAGCATTTCAGCCAAGCCCAAGAAGGATCTGATGGAGTCTGCAAGGAATGGAACATAGACAGCGTTATAGTGGATCTTATGAAATCCTGGGTTATGGATCTGAGGGGAAAGGGAGTGCATTACTGGGTTTCCCACTACTCCATAGATGCCGGTGTTATCATT
This sequence comes from Spirochaetales bacterium, assembly GCA_022784805.1. Lineage (GTDB taxonomy): Bacteria > Spirochaetota > Spirochaetia > Sphaerochaetales > Sphaerochaetaceae > Ornithospirochaeta. The sequence goes on along the minus strand of JALFYG010000169.1, from coordinate 2,582 downwards.
AAGCTGGTCGGCTCTATATAATAGTTTGAGATCCTTGGCACTTACCATGCCTGGAGCCACTGCTTTTCCATTGGAACCAAAGGTAAGAATACTACCCATCTTTTTATAGAGGATTCTTGTAGATACTCCGTACTCTCCCATTCCTATGATAATCTTCGGAACATTCTTCAGTTCTTCATTTATTCTGAAGAGTGTCATTACATCTGCTACGCTATGAGGAGTGACGGCAATCTTTGCCACGTCTCCACGGTTTGCCAGGGAGTGGATGCGGGAGAAGATATCAGCTGGGATTCCTTCAAAGTCATGGAAACTTCTGATTACCTTCATTCCCATACTGTGTGCCGCTTCTTCTACGTCGCTCTTCTTTACATCGTCTTCAATGTCAACGTATGAATATCCACCATTCTTCATTGTCTCAATGAGAAGGCTTCTTCTAGCCTTCTCCTGGAGGGTACACTTACCTCCATCTGAGACTCTACGTAGTGTGAGAATGACAGGGATATCAACAAGAGATGGGAAATCAACAGCTTTGGGTACTTCAGAGGGTGAAAGAAGATCTAATCTAAGTTCACAAATATCGACATAGTCCTTGTTATCAGCAAGGGCCTTAAGGTTATCTTCTATTGTTGGTCCAGATAGTGTAAGACAGATCAAAACTCACTCCTCCGGTGAGATTGTATTAGTTGGAGAGAAAAGGTTCAACACAATTAAAGCCAAAAAATGCATAAAAACTGCATATTCATAGATAAATATGTATAGCTTTAATTGTCACTGTCCAAGAATCTCTCCAAATAACCAGATACATACTCAGCCCAGCTATATTGTGCCATGAACTCCCCTTCGAAGTTCTTCAACACAGACTTATCGCCACGCTTAAACTTGTAATAATCGCAATCAATCTTTGAAGCATCCACTGCCAATGAGTTATAGGAACGGATGACAACTCCCTCTGATCCAACTTCTCTCAGGCTCTTCATCATTGCCGTGATGATCTGCTGCATATATGCCTGCTGTGCTGAATCAAATTCGCTGTCTTCAAAGAGAATTCCTGCCAGCTCCCTGATGGTACAACTGGCTCCAGCTCTGAGAATAAGGTAAGCAACAAGTTCCTTACTCTTACTTCTGGAGAACTTGATCAGGCTTCCCTTACTGTCATAGACATCAAAGTTGCCGAAGCACTTTGCTGTAATGAGAATGTTGTTTCCATCCTTAACTGGGAATCTCAAGTGCTCAAGTTCTTTTCTGATTTTATCTTCAGAAACAGGCTTCATGACATAACCGGATGCATGAAGACTCATTGCAGGAAGGGCATACTCATCGTATCCAGTGACAAAAATAATATTTGTCTCCGGGTCCTTTGCCTTAATCGCCTCAGCTAGCTCAAGGCCTGTCATACCCCTCATCCTTATATCCAAAAAAGCCACGTCCGCCTTATTTGTCTTAATCCACTCAACAATTTTCTGAGGCCTGGAAAAACTGATTACGTCTGCATCAGGCTTAACTGTCTTCACCAAATCAGTAAGCATTTCCAAAGCTAAAGGCTCGTCATCGGCTGTAATGATTGTCATTCCTAAACCTCCAAAACTATTTATATTTTCCTTATCCTTGCCCTTTGTTGTCAAGGCAAAACCGAACAATTGAATGAATCAAAAGCTTAGAAAGGAATATCTTCCTTATTTCACCTCCTTTTTCTATACTTTATATGGAGAAATAAAATGAAAAACCTTCAGGTTCAGGAATTAACCCTCGCCTTTGCAGATAGAGAAATACTTAGAGATGTCTCATTTAACATGAATGAGAAGACTAGAAGCGCCCTGGCTGGCGCCAATGGCTGTGGTAAGTCCACCCTTCTCAAGGCCCTTACAGGAGAAATCCAAAGTGACAGCAGAAAGGTCAGCATCACCAAAGGCTCAAGAATCTCATACCTCCCCCAAAGTGACATAGTACTGGGAGAAAAGTCCGTCTATGATACTGCAGAAGAAGGCTATGCCAGATTCCAGGCTATCCTTGATGAAATAAAAGAGTGTGAAGATAGAACAGGTAACGGGGGAAAAGAAGCCTTGAGCGCAGCAGAAAGGTTATCTGAACTCCATGAAATCCTGGTGGACAGTGGATACTGGGATCGCAAATCCCGTATTGAGACTATCCTCATGGGTCTTGGTTTCTCCACTTCTGACTTTAATCGCCCTGCAAAAGAGTTCAGTGGCGGTTACCAGATGAGAATAGCTCTTGCCAGGATCCTTGTGGAGAACCCAGACTTCCTACTCCTGGACGAGCCTACCAACTACCTGGACATTGAAGCCATGACATGGCTAGAGGAATATCTTAAGGGCTTCAATGGGGGCCTTATGGTAGTATCCCACGACCAAGAGTTCTTGGATGACTTAGTCACTGAAGTATATGAACTCTTTAATGGTAAGCTTACCCACTATGCAGGTAACTACACCAAATACACTGAAACAAGAGCCATGGAGATAGAGGCTCTTGAGAAGGCAAGAAAGAGACAAGAGGAAGAGATGGAGAAGACTGAAGAGTTCATAGAACGCTTCAGATATAAAGCCACAAAGGCAAAGCAGGTACAG
>JALFYG010000151.1 GCA_022784805.1 Spirochaetales bacterium | reverse complement strand
CTCTATCTCCTTCCTTCAAAAAACAGCTCCGATTCAAAGCTTGAAGTTACCAACTACAGAGTCCAGGGGAATATGTACATCGTAGATTTCGTACTTGAAGACAAACAGGCCTTCCTCCTGATGGCATTCACTGACAGCAGCAATAAAGAGAAGGTTGTTATCACAAGGAAGTGACTATGACGAAAATCAATATCAAGGCACTCAGAATAATAGCACTTTGTGTAGTTCTTCTTCTGATATCAGGATTTATACTATTTGAAGTTGCTGCTGGACAGGAGAAGAAAGAAAGGCAGAAAAGAGAAGTGGAACCAGCTTTGGCTCCAGCTTCCATTATGTATCCTGATGTATTCAAACCATCTGAAACAGATGATGATATATCGTATTCTCTGTCCTCCTCGGGATCTTTCATCATCAAGGATAGAACTCGAAACAGCGATTATGTAATTACTCCTGAAGGTGATGTCTACAGACTTCTTGAAGATGGATCCATGACTGAAGTCGATAAGGAAGAAGAGAAGAGAATAATTGCAGTTGCAACACCAATTATCAATGATGATCCGATTGTAGGTTCCATATTTGCCAATACCCCAAAAGGAATGGATAAACAGACAAAAGAAGAGAAGACTTTTGAAAAGACAAATGAAATTTCTTCAGGTCCACAGACAGTTGAAGAGATCCCTGTCCCAACTACTTCCGTCATGGCTTCCAACACTAATCCTGCTCCAAACATAACAGGTACTGCCATGAAGGAAATGACTCTTCCTGGAATAAAGGCAAATATCGAAGGCTCTGCTATCTCAAACTCTGTACCCAAAAACAGCAGTTCATCTTCAAATTCTTCTTCCACAGGACCTTATGAATCTACAGCTGCACTTGCTGCTGCAATTGCATCTCAATCAAAGACACAGACATCATACGAAACACAGAATATGCAGGACTCGAAGAAAAGCTTTATGAGCAGTTTCTCATCTTCTTCAGGTTCCAGCCAGCTGACTACAAATGATCTTGCATCCGGAACTGTAATTAACATGACTCTTATCACAGGACTTAATTCTGATCTTCCAGGGCAGATAGTTGCTCAAGTGAGCCAGAATGTCTATGACACATTGACTGGTTCAGTTCTTTTAATCCCAAAAGGAACAAGACTCATTGCTACCTACGATAGTTCTGTTTCCTGGGGGCAGAGCAGGGCACTTGTTGCCTGGACTCAGATGGTTCGTCCTGATGGCTTTGTTCTTAAGCTTCCAGGTCTTCCAGGAATTGATGCACAAGGTTATTCAGGATACCAGGACAAAGTTGACAATCATTTCTGGTCTATGCTTGGCGCTGCAATGCTTGCTTCTCTTTTGGATCTTACAGTTGATGAAGTGATAATCCAAAGCCAGAATGCAGGAGTTTCCAATGCAGGACTCACTGCTATTGATTCCTTTACAGGCACTGTCCAAACAGCAGGACAGAAATATCTCTCCAAAGTTATTGAAAGACAGCCGACTTTAAGAGTCAGGCCGGGAAGAAAGATATCTCTTCTAGTAACAGACACACTCACACTTACACCATACAAGGAGGTTAACAGATGAAAAGATTACCTTTGATAATCTTATCTATATCAATTTTGCTTCTAACATCATGTGCAATGCCTGATTTATATGGAGTTAAAAACTGTCACAGATTGGAACTTTCTAAAAGCTCAATCATGACAGATCTTGATGATAATGAAATATTTACGATTTCTGCCAGAACTTACCAGAAGGATAATACTGAAAGAAATTCAACAAACATAGTGTGGTCCTTCTCTCCATCGGAAAGTGTGGAAGTAGTATCATCAACAGCAAATCAGGTTTCTTTCAGAGTAAAGAAAGTAGGCGATATAGTTCTTACAGCTTATGATACATCAAACTCTGATATTAAAAAGACTGTAGTGATTACTGTAAATCCTGGAGCTATTGAAGATATTTCTCTTTCCAAGACAACACTTACAATAGGGCAAAGGGAAGAAGCTAAGATAAAGGTAAACATCTACCCTGAAGGAGCCAAGCTTAAGTATTCTGTTTGGGAAAGCTCTGATACAAATGTTGTTGATATCATCCAAAGCACAGAAACTGAAGTGACAATCAGAGGAGGTGTTCCTGGGAATGCCACAATTACACTTAAGGTTACTTCTGATGATGGCTCTACAAAGACTTCAAGCTGTAGAATAACTGTTAGTGAAATGGAGCTTCCAAAGACAAGTCCAAGGTATATTTCTCTTTCTTCTTCATATCTAAAGCTTGCTCCAGGAGGATCTTCTGCAGAAATAAGTGCAATAGCCTATGATGGATATAATCTTGAATACAATGAAGGTTATTATACATGGTCCAGTTCCGATGAGGAGATTGTTTCAATCCGTCCCAATGGAAGGAGTGTAACAATAGTTCCAAACAAAACAGGATATGCAGAAGTAAAAGCTAAACTTGAAGGTTATTCCAGCTATGATCCTGCAAATGCAATTGAGGAAGTATGCAGGGTATCTGTTGGTAATGCCATCTCAGATATTCTAATCTCTCCATATACACCTCCGGTTGCAGCAAAGGCAAGAAGTCTTTCCTATGATGCCGAAGAACCTCAAATGACCAATTCCGTGCCAATTGGGAAGACTTTATGGTTCAAGGCAGATTATCTTCCTTCTGAGACGACTGATAAGGGAATCTCCTGGTCAACATCTTCCGATGCAATCGATATTTCTTCAAATGGGGAAATAGTTGAAGTCAGAGCCATAAAAGCGGGAAGTGCAGACTTGATAGCAAGAAGCTCTGTTAATCCTGATGTTTCTTCATATGTTCGCATTGCAGTATTTGATCCTTATTTGGAGCCTGATTTATCAATCCAGAGAATAGTCCTTGATCCATCTTCATTATCCCTTGAAGAAGGGAAGTCTTCAGGTATAAGTGCAAAAGTAATATTTGCTGATGGAACGGTAGGAACATCACCTCTTGTCTGGTCATCAAGTGCCTCCAACGTGGAAACAAAGGTTTTGAACCATGAAGGTACAGAGATATTTGTAAACGCTAAGAGTGCAACTGAAGAGCCTGTTTTGATTACTGCAACAGCTCTCTCTAATCCATCTGTCCAGACAAGTGCTTATGTGATGATTTATAAGACGGGAGAAAAGCCAGGCAGCGAAGTGAAATACATTGTTCCTGCATCAACTTCCGTTTCGATGAGAATTGGAAGGACAATAGATGTGCCGATATCATTCCTTCCTTCAGATACAACAGAAAAGAATATAACGGTATCAGTAACAAGTGATGTCATCTCTGCTGTAGGAAACAGCTCCACTGTATCGATTACAAGTAACAGAGAAGGTAGTTCTGAAGTAATCATCAGAAGTTCTAATAATCCTTCTGTTTCCTCGAAGATAAATGTAAATGTACTTAGTGATTCTTTGGTTGTTCCTTCCTATATCAAGCTTTCTGAAACATCGATGGAGCTTGAAAAAGATGAGACAAGGAGTGTTTCAGCAACTATTTATCTTACAACAGGCGAAGTAGGGGATGGAAGTCTTACATGGAGTACATCAGACAACGATAAGATTATCCTCTCTTCAGATGGAAATAGTGCAGAGATCAAAGGTTTATCTTCAGGTGTCGCAACGGTTACTGTTACTTCAGATGAAAATCCAGCTGTTAAGGCAGAACTTAAAGTATGGATATATGATTCAGGTAATGTTCCGGGAGATAATAGCATAAAGTATATTTCTCCTGAGTATTCATCGCTTTCTGTTGCAAAAGGCTCTAGTGTTACATGTGGTATTTCCTATCTTCCAACTACAACAACGGAGACTGGATATACTGTATCACTTTCCAATGCCAACATTGAAGTTTCATCTTCAGAATCAGAATTAGTCATCACAGGTAATGCAGTAGGCTCTTCTGTAATTACACTGACAAGTACATCAAATAGCAGTGTGTCTGCAACGATCAATGTCAATGTTGTGGAGGAAATAGATAATCCTTCATATATCACACTATCAGAAGGTTCATTTGAAATACTTGAAGGTGAGTCTAAGAGTGTTACAGGAACTATATATAAGGCAAGTGGCGATGAGATGGAAGGTGACATAAACTTCTCTACATCCGATTCATCGATTGTTTCCCTTGTTTCATCAGGAAATTCTGTGTCCATCAAAGGCCTTTCATCAGGAGTTGCAACAATAAAGGCTGTTTATTCGATGGATTCTTCAATTTTTGCGGAGCTTAAAGTATGGGTGTATAAAAAAGGAGAAACACCTGGTAGCAAGATAACATATATAGTTCCTGAATATTCTTCTGTATTCACTACTGTAGGAGGAAGTGTTGAATCCGGAGTATCCTTCCTGCCAACAGGGACATCTCAGAAAAGAATAAGTGCATCCTCTTCATCTTCGAATGCTTCTGTAACGGTTCGTGATACGACAGTTATTATCACTGGTGTGCAGCCAGGCTCTGCAGATATAACTATAACAAGTTTGGATAATCCTGCAGTTACAGCAAATATCAGTGTAACTGTTCTTGAAAATGAAGAGCCAGCACCAGTTCCTTCTTACATTACACTCTCAAAGAGCTCAATAGAGCTTCTTGTAGGCACCACGGATGCCGTAAGTGCAAAAGTATATATGTCTGATGGTTCTTCAAGCAGCAGACTTGTAAACTGGAGTACATTGGATACAGATATCATTTCAATCAATGCAATGGGAAATGATATTGAAATAACAGCTCTAAAGTCTGGAATCGCAAATATCATCGCTGTATCTGCTGATGATTCATCGATTGTAGCCAATTTGAAGATATGGGCTTACAAACAGGGGGAGAATCCAGGAGCTACGCTGAGAAAGATATCTCCAGAGTCTTCCAGTATAACAATGGTTGAAGGAAGTGATGCGGAAATCTCTATCATCTATTATCCTTCTGATACCATTGATAAAAGCCTAAATTGGACAACTGATAATGGTAATGTGAAAGTTGTTTCAAAGGAGGGAGGTGCAACTATAACTGCACTTAGCAAGGGTCTTACAACTGTTACGGCCACAAGTGTAAACAATGCATCTATCCAGACTTCAGTAAACGTAAAGGTTGTTTCATCATCCGATGCAGCTGCCCTTGTAAGAAACATTACACTCAACACAACCAAACTTGTAATCAATCCTCCATACCCTACAGGAGAAGCTTACAGTATCACAGCCAGAAGTGAGGATGCATCAGGTAATGCGATTGGGGACCAATATATTTGGACTATCGAGAATACAGGCATAATTACAGGACGAGCAAATCCAGATAACCAGAATCAGTATCTTTTGACTGTTAAGGCTCCTGGAAGTACAAGAGTTACTGTGCAGAGCAGGAACAATCCAAATATTTCTGCAAGCTGTGTTGTTGAAATTACAGGAGGTCTTGAAGAGTTTACTCTTTCTCCTTCAAGCTTGGTTGTTTCTGAGAATGGAAGTGCAGAACTCTCAGTATCATTCTATCCATCAGACACTACTGAAACAGGTCTGGTTTGGACTGCAAGCGGAGGAATAAGACTTGAATCAAATCCAAATAATCCTTATTCAAGGCTTGTAAGAGGTATTTCAGCAGGTTCTGCTTCTGTTACCGTCAAGAGTGTTTCAAAGCCATCTCTTTCAAGAAAATCAAATATCACAGTAACAAGTGATACTGTCTCCGTTGATACCCTTCCAGTTAGTATCAAGCTTTCTTCTGATACGATAAAGATTGCGCCACCTCTGACTACTCCGGCAATTCTTACGGCCCAGGTCTATGGTATTGATGGGATGATTTATCCTATAGGAGTCAATTGGTCGATTGCAGACAGTGAGATAGCGGAGCTTACTACTTACGATGATACGAGAGTTGCTATAGTAGCAAGAAAAGCTGGAGAAACTAGGGTAATTGCAACTAGTATCGTTGATCAGGGAATTACTGCTTCAGCAATTCTCACTGTGTCTGGAAAGATTAACGCAATTACTCCTGCCTCAGACTATGTAACTGTAGTAAAAGGACAGAGTACATCTGTATCTGTAACCCTTTCTCCAACCGATACAATAGAAAAGGATCTTGTATGGTTTGAAGAAGGTTTCGATCCAGATTTGCCACAGGATGATTCATCAACTCCAAGAACAAAGTACCTAAATATCAGACAGACTGCTACGGGAGCTGTAATTGATGGCCTGCAGATAGGTCAGACTAGAATTGTCGTTCGATCAAAGGTAAGACCTGAAGTACAGGCAATAATTGCTGTTGATATAACTGAAGTTCCGGAGATAAAGGCAACTATTGCACTTTCACCAACAGCAATTGAACTTGGTCCAGATTCAAAAAGAACTTTGGTAAGGGCTAGGGTTACAACTGAGAATAATCAAACCATTAATGAGGATGTAATATTCACAGTCGATCCGGTAGGACTTGTTACAGTGTCTCCTGGTGGAAGTAATGAAATATACATTTCTCCTAGTGGTATTGCAGGGGAAGGGACGATTTATGCGTCCCTTCCATCATACCCGTACATTGAAGCTGGTAAGGCACGATTATTTGTAGGAGGTGAACTTCGCTCACTATCTGCAGATGGCTCTCAGAGTTTAGCTGTAAATGTCGGTGATACAGCTCAAATAAAGGTCAAATACAATCCATCAAATACAACAGAAACGGGCATAGTTTGGTCATCCTCCAATACACAGGTTGCAAGAGTGGATGGAGGATCTTCTCCAGAAGCTATTGTTACAGGAATATCCTCCGGTGTTGCAACTATTACTGCAAAAAGCACCAAGAATTCAAATATTTATGTTGAGTTTACTGTGGTTGTAAAATCCATTATCAATGAAATAGCTTTTGTAGACCAAAATGGAAATAGGGGACTTACCTTCTATACTGATACCAATAAGCCTTTGACTCTTGCTTGCCAGATATCCCCTGATACTGCTGCTCAGAGAAAGTTGATTTATAAGTCAGCAATCCCAAACTTCTCCATGTCTACTATCACTCCTGTTAACAACACTGTGAATGACATTATATTTACTCCGGACCCTAATGCTGCCGGAGCTCATGTTTACGATATTGCTGATACAATTACTGGCAAAGTTGTTGGAACTCTTGAAATAAATACCATGTTTGCTGGACTTTCCATTAATACAACTCGCCATGTGTTTGATAAAAAAGGGGATACTTTACAGTTATCAATAACTTCCGATTCAGGAGATGTATCAACTGATCAGATTGAATTCTCTTCATCTGATCCTTCAGTTGCGACTGTAGATAGAAATGGCATGATTAGGTCAGTATCTCCAGGCGAAACAGTAATAACTTCCAATGTAAAGGGCGCAAACATGAAGACAAACATCTATGTAAATGTTGATATACCTGAATCATTGGAAAAGGCTTTGAGACATTGTGGATATCTTCCAGCTAGCGGTGATACCATCCTTCCATCTCACCTTAACGTTATAAGAACTTTGGACTTACGCAATACACCTAAATCACATGCAGTGGACCTCTCCAAGATAGGGACAGATGTTTTTCCTAATCTTGAAATCTTAAAGATTGATGGTGTTTCTCTTTCTAACAAAAGACTTTCTCTTTCTGGAACCAAACTAAAGGAACTATATGCTTCAGACTGTCAATTGGAGTCTGTTACAGCAAGTCCAAACTCACTTGTCACTGTTGTGGCAAAGAATAATAATCTAACCTCATATAGCTTGTTTAACTCCGGTTCATTGAAGAACTTAAATCTTGCAAACAACAAGATAACCTCATACTCAGATATTCCTACGATGGAGACTGCAGATTTATCTAATAATCAGATAATAAGTGTAAGCTCTTCATCTAGATCAATCAGGACTCTAAACCTTGCAAATAACCAGATTTCCAGTGTTTCAATTAGGTCTGACTCTATTGTTACGCTGAATTTGAACAATAATAGCCTTAGATATAATAATTTCTCTCTGGAAGACAATCAGAACATTGACTCTGATAGCCTTCAATACCTTTACCTTGCAAATAATCAGATAGGTATCAGGAGTGATGCTTCGTGGCCTGAAGCTGGAAATCCTCTTTCTCCGTCTGAGTCAACATACAATGAAAAGGAATCTACCAATAGAAATCATCCACTACAGACAATCTATGTTGATGACTGGCCATCACTTAGAGTTATCGATCTATCAAACAACCATATAAGATCTGGTCTTAATGCTTATGATAAGTATTTTCCTTTCCAGATCAGTTCCAATCTTCTTGAAAGGGTAGTGCTGAATGGTAACAACATTGGTAACTGTTATGCTTTCACAAAAAGATCTGCTGGAGCAACAATTTCTTCTGTTGGTTCATCAGGCTCTCACAACCAATATGGGATGACAATCACTTATGATCATTCTGGATGTGACTACACAGGCCAAACCTGGCACAATGGCTGGTGGCTATTTGGCTGGCATGATAGGTATATGGAATATTGGACGGGTAGGGCGTATATGTATTAATTTTAGTGACATAGATAACTTGTTGTCATGTATGCAATAATTTTCTTCTACTATATTTGTTGAAATAAAGATTATATGCTATTCTTAATGTATGAATTGATAGGAGTAGACTTTGGACTATATTGAAATATCTGTTCCTGCTGATAATGATGGGTATGTTCTACTACAGTGCCCTAATTGTGGTGATTATTTTAAAATTCGCACTGAAGATTATGAGGATGATGGAGTCTTTTCTATATTTTGTCCTAGTTGTGGCCTGAGTGGAGATTCTTTCATTACAGAAGATGTCATTGAATTAGCTAGAAATATTGCTGAGAACTATGTTTCAGATATTATCTCAAAACAATTAAAAGATTTGGAAAGAAAAACTAAGAACAGTATGATATCTTTCAAAGTTAAAGGGACTTCAAATAGAAAAAATGAGAATCCCATTTATTCCACTATTGATTCATTGAATATAGTAAACTTTCCTTGCTGTAAAAAGAGTGCAAAAGTAAAACCAATAATCATCATGTCTGGAAGTTATTGTCCTTTTTGTGGAGTAAAACATTATGAATATGAATAAAAAAGAGTTACGAAAGTTAATGCATGATTTTAATGTAAAAGCAAACGCTGTGTGCCATTCAAATATTGACGAATATATAAGGGTGTTGTCAATTTTTGTAAGCTTTGTCAACGATAGTGATTTGATTAGTGGATATATAAAATCTTGTGGAAAATATGATGTTGATATGGCAAATGAGTTTGATGAAGTATCTTCTTCTTATGGTGAGTGTTTTTTTAATTTAGGATACAGTGAGCAAGAAGAAGTATCTCATTCTTTTGCTATTCTGAGCTATCTAGTAGAGAACCCGAGTTATTTGAGATCAATTATTAATTCTTATAGTGAAGGTTCAAAGTATTACAAAGATATGCTAAAGAATTTCAATAATAGAGTTACTGGATCTTTAATTAGGAATATTGAGAATTATTTGAGCAAAATAGGAATAGATATGGGATTGGATGAAAACAAATCATACATTATTAGTTGTAATAACGGTCAGGTAAATATTGCTGATAACAATTCTTCTATAGTATCTGAATGTAAGATTAATTCAAATGAAATTGACAATATTAAGAGCCTGTTAGAGAAGGTGAAAGAAGAAGGGAAAGATCTCTCAGAAGATGATAAATCTCTTTTAGAGGCAAGTGCTTCAACTATTATGGATGAATTAGAATCTCAAAAACCCAATAAAGGAAAATTAAATATGGCTTTATCTGCCTTAAAGGGGTTAAAAGAGACTGCCGCATTCATTGTAACACTGGATGCAGCCATCCCTGCGATTATGAGCCTAATATCAAAAATATTTCCATGTTGATGAAAATTCTGTGTTAGCACTTTTGATTATGCTAACACAGGAAATTTATCTCATTTCATTACAATATTCATTAAGTTTTGGAAATTGTTTATAAAATCAAACTTCACATCAACATCTGTGAGATTATTAAATAGATGCTTTGTGCATTTAATTTTTGTGTCTTCAAAAGTATCAAGGCTCATACTATCCATGCTGCCCTTAGTTTCAGCGACAAAATAAATATGCTTTACCATACCTTCGTTGAAAACTATAGCCCAGTCTGGAGCATAGTTGCCTACAGGAGTAGGAATTTGGAAGCCTCTCGGCAGTTTTGCATATATTTTTACTTCGTCTGCTTTCTCTAGACTTTCGGCAAACTTCTTCTCTGTGCTATTTTCGCTCAATCCATCAGGGAAAATATATTTCTGGACACTCTTTTCTCCTACAAATGCTTTAACAAAATCTCTGTCAGTTTTAACAGCGGTAAATATTGATGAATCGTACTTTTCACCTGTCTTATAGTAAGAGATATGGTCTACAACCATTGTTGCCTTTTGCTGGTTGATTGCCTTTGATACCTGAAGAATGAAGTCTTCAGGGTTGAGTTTAAACATCTCAAATTTTTCAAATGATAATTGCTTGAGAATAGCAACAACTGTACGTCTTGTGAGAGTTGTTTTCTTGGCTATATCACCAACAAGGTCGTATTTTGCTTTGGATGTAGCTGATTTAAGAGATTTATTTCTAGTATTTGTAATACTAAAGGAATCCTTGTTTTTTGCTTCATCATAAGATATTGAATCTTTTTGTGAACCAACACTTACAACATACTGAAGCCTTTTTACTTGAAGATTTCCGTTTAAGTGTTCAACTGATTTCTTAATCAGTTCATCACTTTCAAACTCAACCCTGTATGCATATTTGTCATTTATGCTATTCCATAATTCCATGAACTCTTTCTTGTAGAAGTTTGGAGTCAGAGGATTATCCTTTACTGGTGTTTTTCTACCATCATCAATCATTTTCTTCATGACAGATGGATCAAACACTGACTTAACTAAGGTAATGATGTCTTTTTGATACTTTTCAATTTCTCCTTCCATTTTTGCAACAGTATTATTAGCTGTATCTGTTTTGAATTTTTCAGTAACATTACCTTCAACATTTATATATCCATTTTGAACAAGGTAGAAGTAGACAGCTGTTGCATCGACCTTAGTTAGTGTCTTTTGTTTACCATCTACTGTTGAAACTGTTTTGTTGGTAAAGAATTCTATATCTGCCTTTCTTGGTCTTTCTGCAAGATCTTTCTCCATCTCAGATTGCAAAGAATTAACAAAAGATGCATAACTGTCACTTGCAACAACAGTAAGTTTGTTGATGTCAAACACAGAGGAACCAAGCAGTTCCTTGTCCATTCTGTTGCCGTCTTTATCAACACAGATTCTCAAGCCTCTTCCTACTTCCTGCCTTTGTGCAAGCTGATTATCAGAATGCTTTAAAGTACAGATTTGGAAGATATTAGGGTTATCCCATCCTTCTCTCAAAGCAGAATGGGAGAAGATAAATCTAGTTGGCTCTTCAAAACTCAATAACCTTTCCTTGTTTTTCAGGATAAGATCGTAGGCAGTGATATCATCAGAGAATTCAGCACCTCTTTTGACTTCACTGTTAACACATCTTCCTTTCTTGTCGATGCTGAAATATCCGTTGTGTACAGCATGAACATCAGAGCAATAAGTCCTAAGATATTTCTGATAAGGTGTGTCTTCAAAGAGACTAAGCCTCTCATTTAATTCAGCTAAATACTCTTCCTCAAAAATCTTTCCATAATCACCTAGTTGCTCATTGCCTTCTTCATCATACTTTCTGTAATGGTCTACCTGGTCAATGAAGAAGAGTGATAGCGTCTTGATGCCTTTGTTAAAAAGCTCTTCTTCCTTATCAAAATGAGAAATAATGGTTTCTCTTATCTGTATTCTTCTTATATCGTCTTCCGATACATCACCAACAGCTTCCCCAGAATGAAGAACAATACCATTTTGCAATGTGATTGAGTTGTCATATGGATCTATTCCATTAATGAAATATCCATTCTGATACTGATTCATATTTCCTGATTCAGCATAAATACTCTCTCCTTCAGATAAACATTTAGTAATCCTCTTAATGCCATTAACTTGTCGTACTTCAAACTCTAGCCTTGCTTTTGGTGGATCTTTTGGAGATAAGATTATTCCATGCAAGAATAGATATCCATTTGTTCCTGCAAGGTTTTTTACTTCAAAACCTTTTACTTCAATCTTCTTTACAAGTCTTTGGTTATATGCATCCAAAGCATCAAGAACATAGACAGGGTTATGTCTTTCTTTATGGGTAGCAGAGTAGTTCAGGCTGAATAGTGGATTAAACTGTTCTCTTAATGCTTTAACTGTAACGGCACCACCCATTTTTTGAGGCTCATCGAGAATCAAAATAGGGTTGTTTGCCTTTATTACATCAATTGGGCGTCTGGAACCAAATTCATCTCGCTCAGAGTAAATCTTTCTTGCAAACTGGTTATTTGCTCCCTCCTTTAGAGATGAAGCAAATGCCTGTGTATTGATAATCATAACACTTAAGTCAGCTGAGCTGGAGAATGTTTCAAGAAGAGTCAAGTTGCTGCTGTCATAAACAAAGTATCTAGCTTTCTTGTGGTAATACTCCATGAAATGGTCAACTGTCATATCAAAGGATTTCTTTACACCTTCTCTGATAGCAATTGATGGAACTACTACGATGAATTTGGACCAACCGTATTTCTTATTGAGTTCAAACATAGTCTTGATGTAGACATAAGTTTTACCTGTTCCTGTTTCCATCTCTACATCGATGCTGCATCCTCCAATAGACTTGGATAACTCTGAAGAAACAGGAATATTGCTTCCTTGCTGAATTCTGTTGATATTTGCCAAAAGTTCACCATCTGATAAAGCAATCTTTGCATTGCTATATCCAATTGCCTCGTCCTGACTGAAAAGAGTTAAGTCTTTGCCCAAATCCCTCATGTATGACAGTCCATCAATATAAGGCTGGCCTTCAAAAACAGATATTACAGCATCTACTGCATCAGACTGATATTGTTGTATTTTGAATCTAAATTCCATTAAATCACCTTCCTTGTTGTTTCAGGACTAAACCTGTCAAATATTTGGTCGAAGTTTACCATCATGCTATCTGAAGACATGGATAAATCTCTCATTACAAAGAACTGAGGTTTCTTCTTTGCTATTTCAATCACTGTATCTTCATCAACATCTTCATCGAAGCAAGTCATGAGATAACCCTCATTTACATTGAATACTTTCTTTCCATTAATATCTATTATCTCAATCTTTGATGATAACAATACGCCAAGGTCAAGCATGACCTGGAACAGAAGATCTTCTGCTGTTCGTCCTTCTTTTATGTTAGAAATGAGGTTTGTGAGATCATCTTGATTCAATTCATCTGGCTTGTAATAGACATCTGTCATGTTGGATGAATCAATCTTAAGGACTCTAAAACCTACATCAATAGTGCTTGAGTTATCAGCAAACAAATCATCAGAGCTGGTTTTCTTTTCTTCAAGAATCTTCTTTCCTGCTCTTCTTATTCTTTCTTTCCCGATTTCACAGATGTTTTTGTAACCTGCTTTATAAGCTTCACTCTTTTCATCGCACTTCTCTGGAAGCTGGACCATGATGAACTTGCGCTTTCCTCCGTCTTCTGCATTTAACTGCATGACTGCGTGTGCTGTTGTAGAGGAGCCAGAAAAGAAGTCTAATATGATATCATTACTATTGGTTCCTACATATATAAAATCGTATAGCAAAGAAACAGGTTTTGGGAATGAAAAAAATTTTCCTTTTAAAAGATCCTCAACTTCAGCAGTCCCTCTTCTACTTGAGTACTTTGTGTCAGTAAGTAGAGATCTTATTAATTTCTCTGAATGGCGCATTTTCTGAACAATTCTATACTCATTTTCTTCTGTTTTGTATCCAATAATTTCTTTATTCATATAAGTTTGAGCTTTATCTCGTCCCCATCTCCATACAAATTGAACATGGTTTTTTACAGATTTAGGGGGGAATATTTCTATTGAATCTTCTTTGTTTTCAAATCCAATTTTGTAGAAGTAATTCCCAATTTTTTCATTTGGATAAAGGTAGAAAGGATAATATAGATTAGGACGATTAATACGAGTAAAAGCTTCATTACTATTATATAGCGGATGTATATTGAATCCACCATCAGAATCTTGATATTTAAACGATTTATCCTGTACTGGAAGCATTTGAGTACTTGTATAGATACTATTTTTTCCATATAAGATACAGAACTCATGCATTTTTCCTATATGGCCATAATCTCTAGCATTTGGTGTTGAATTAACTATAAATGTTCCTAAGTGATTATTCTCTCCAAATATTTCATCACATACCTTTAATAAGTTATCAATTTCATTGTCATCGATAGAAATAAGGATTATCCCATTATCAGATAGCAAATCACGAGCAATTTTTAATCTTGGATATATCATATTAAGCCAATCAGTATGAAATCTACCATTTGACTCTTGGTTCTTTTGAAGTCTATTGCCTTGATCATCATATTGACCACTATTGCTTTTATAACTTTCAGCATCTTGAGAGAAGTCATCTTCATATACAAAGTCATTGCCAGTATTGTAAGGAGGATCGATATAGATCATCTTGACCTTGCCATAGTATGTTTCTCTTAGGAGCTTGAGGACATCAAGATTATCACCTTCAATATAAAGATTCTCGGTGGTATCAAAGTTTAAGCTTTCTTCTCTACAAGGTCTTAATGTTGCATTAATTGTTTGGTTCACAATAGCCCTTGCCTTTGATTTGTCTGGCCATGTAAATTGGTATCTTTCCTTTGCCCCCCCGTAGATGGGTTATTTATTGTATTATAATCAAATAATTGATTTAATATGGAGAAATCTACTACTTTTTTTACAGTGCCATCATCTCCAATAATCTCTGTAATACATTCAGGAAACATGTTTCCAATTTTTTGTACATTATCATTTACGATATCCATTGAGTGCATTTTCATCTTTTCCATTAAATTACCTTCCTTGTTGTCTCAGGACTGAACCTGTCGAATATCTGGTCGAAGTTAACCATCATGCTATCAGAAGTCATAGATGAACTCCTCATCACAAAGAACTGTGGTTTCTTCTTTGCAACTTCAATTATAGTCTCTTCATCAACCTCTTCATCGAAGCAGGCCATCAAATATCCCTCATTCACGTTGAATACTGTTTCCCCATTGATATATATTGTCTCTATCTTTGATGAAAGTAATATGCCTAGCTCAAGCATGACCTGGAACAGAAGATCCTCTGCAATCCTTCCTTCTTTTATGTTGGAAATGAGATTTGTAAGCTCATCCTGATTCAATTCATCTGGCTTGTAATAGACATCTGTCATGTTGGATGAATCAAGCTTAAGCACCCTGAATCCAATGTCAAGGTCACTGTGATCATTTGAAAACAGATCATCAAAGCCAGCTTTCTTTTCTTCCAGAATCTTTTTTCCAGCCCTTCTGATTCTCTCTTTTCCTATCTCGCAGATATTCCTGTAACCAGCTTTATATGCTTCTTTGTTTTCATCACAGTTCTCAGGAATCTGGACCATGATAAACTTACGGTGGCCTCCATCCTTTGCATTCAACTTCATGACTGCATGGGCTGTTGTAGCGGAGCCTGAAAAGAAATCCAATATATAATCATTTGTCGAAGTGGATATATTAATTAAATTATAAATAAGTTGTGTAGGTTTAGGATGTGAAAATAACTTTGGATTATCAAACAACAAAGATAGCTCTTCTGTTGCATCTTCATTCAATCCATGATTATCCCACCATGAATCAACAGTTTTCCTTGTAAGAACTCTAGAAGAAGCAAATACTTTTTGAACAGGCTTTGCATTTCCAGATTTTCCGAAAATAATTCTTCCATCATTAATTCTTTTTTTGACTTCTTCTTCATTAAATACCCAATAACGTCCTTTTGGAGGATAAAATTCTTCACCTGTAGCAGGATTTTTAATTGGAAAATATGGACCTTTATGATTAGCAGATAGATCAGTTGTTGTCCAAGGACCTCGCGGATCGTTATCTGGATTGGAAAACCCTTTTAAAAAATCTTCCTCAGAAATCGGATAACCAAAATCAGTAATTTTTGTTAAGTTTTTTGCATAACAGAAAATATAATCATGAACTGGAGGTAAATCACCCATGTTGTTTCCATTTGTTTTCTTTTTCCAAACGATTGTTCCAACTCTATTATTTTCACCGAACACTTCGTTATCCAATATGCTTCGCATGTTTTGTTGTTCATTATCATCAATGCTGATAAAAATTACTCCATCTTCTGTTAATAAATCACGGGCTATTTTCAACCTTGGATACATCATGTTTAGCCAATCAGTATGGAATCTTCCATTTGACTCTTGGTTCTTTTGAAGTCTATTACCTTGGTCGTCATATTGACCACTATTGCTTTTGTAACTCTCTACATCTTGAGAGAAGTCATCTTCGTATACAAAGTCATTGCCGGTATTGTAAGGAGGATCTATGTAAATCATCTTGATTTTGCCATAATATGTTTCTCTTAGGAGTTTAAGGACATCAAGATTATCGCCTTCGATGTAAAGATTCTCGGTGGTATCAAAGTTGACGCTTTCCTCTCTGCAAGGACGCAGTGTTGCGTTTATTGGCTGATTGACTAGGGCCATAGCTTTTGATTTATCTGGCCATGTGAATTGATAACGTTCCTTTTTCCCTTCAACAACTGATGAAGAAAAGAGAGCTTTTAGCTTATCGAAATCAACGACTTTCTCAAGTTCATTATCATCATTTATTACTTCTGTAATACACTCAGGAAAGAGCTGAGCTATTTTCTTTACATTATCATTGATTATATCCATTGAGTGCATCTTCATCTTTTCCATTTATTCTTCCATCCTTTTCTTCAATTCCAATATCTTATTGTAAATATCAAATCGCTTAGAAGGTGTCTTTGTATTTTTCATCTTCTTTTCAAGCTTTTGTATTTCCATTTCAAGTTTCTCTTTATCAATTGATTTGCTGACGGCTTCTTCAAGCGTCTGCTCAGTTGAGACTGTCAAGTTTCCTATTCTTTCAACATAGTTTTTCCATACCTCATCAAGGTTATATCCCTCTATAGGTAATAAATAGCTTGATTCTTTCCATTCAGACAAAAAAACCTTTGATTCTTTTACAGCAAGTCTTATATTCTCACCAAAAACAAATACAATTATGATTTTCTGATTGATAAGTTCAAAAAGCTCTTCTATTGTGCTTTGACTTATATCATGCTTCTTAATCTGAACAGTAATCACAAAGATTCCTTTGATACTATTTCCTGCGGGAATGGAAATGGACCTTTCAGATAGTTCATTGGAAATTTTTACACTTTCTATTTCCTCATTGAACTTCTGCTTTTGAGCAGTAGAGCCATTGAACCTTAGGAGTAAATCTTTTTTGTATATTGATTTTGATATCTCAGTTCTGGAAGGTAGTCCAAGCATGTCTATTCCTCCTTCCTAATTACTAAGAAACAAATAAGTTCAAAGTCATCAAGGCCAGTTATCTTAGTATCAATGAAACTAAAGCCTTCTCCAGCTAGGAATGAGTTGATATCACTTTCATCTTTCACATCAATAATTGAATTGATGGTGCTTCCTAAAAGAGTAGAATATGCATCCATCTTCTTTCCATCTTTTGTTTCCTTGTTGAAAGGCTTGTACAGGGATGGAATAGGTTGATCTTTTCCTTTACAAAGGTATCTGAACTTATCCAGTAATGATTTTATCTCAAGATGATTGCAAACCACATTGCCTTCCATATCAATATAAACGATATAGAAGGGATGAAGTCTGTTCTGTTTATTGATATTTACGCCGGAATTAAGGTTCTTCAAAACATAGATTACTCCCGGAGGACAATCTTCTGCTGAAGATGTAACAGCGCTGAGGCCAAAAGGAATGTTGTCAAGATTATAATCCTGTTTGATGTATTCAAGCAAATCAAGTCGGAACTCATTGAGACCTAAGTCCATTATGGATATCCCAGAAGACATATCTTCAATATCAACAACTTCCTCCTTGAGTCTCTGAAGCTGTTCTTTTCTGTATTCAAGATCTGTCTTCTCTTCTTTTGTAAGAAGGTCATCACCTCCAGCAGCTGCCAAATCAACAATCTTCATTCTTGTTTCAACTCTGGCTTTGAGGTTTATGTATTCATCAAGAGAGATATCAGGCCAGAAGTTTACGAGCTGTATCTTTTCATTCTTGCTTCCGATTCTGTCGATTCTCCCGAATCTCTGAATAATTCTTACAGGATTCCAATGAATATCATAGTTGATTAGATAATCACAATCCTGAAGATTCTGGCCTTCTGAAATACAGTCTGTACCTATTAGGATATCTATGTCCTTTCCTTTCAGTTCATCTACAGAATCTCTTTCTTTCGATATAGGGGAGAAGCAGGTCAGGATTGAATTAAGGTTTGCCGTAAACTTAGGCAGTGTAGTCTTACCTTCATGGGAGCCTGTAATCATTGCTGTATTAAGATTATGTTTTTCTTTGATATACTTGCTTACATTCTCAAAAAGATATTCAGCTGTATCAGCAAAAGCAGTGAATATTATGACTTTCTTATTGTCATTGTTAATAGGATTAGCGATCTTGTTATCTATCACTTTAAGCAAAGTCTGAAGCTTCTTGTCATATTGAGGCGTAATATCCTCTACCATGCTAATTAAGATATCGAGGTATTCAAGATCGCTTGCTAAGCTTCTCTCCCAGGAAAGATAATCCATGTCTGCAATATCGATTTGGACCTTTTTACCAATTGTAAACATATCCTCTGATTCAGCAACTTCATCATCTAAATCAGTGTATGAGCCAATATCAAATAAATCGAGCTTCTGAGATGCAATGTGTGATTTATAACGTTTAATTGATAATAGAGTGGTGCTAATCAATTCCCTTACTCTTTTAAGTGTCAAAGAGAATGAATGGACTGAGCTTTCCATTCTTTTTAGGAGATTGATAGCCATCAATCGTCTGATTCCCTGTTCTCTGTTTTCCTGGTTAATGGCCTTATTAGTTGCATTAACATCATAGATATCAGAATATTTTGATGCTTTTGAAGGCAGAATGAACCTTGTAGGGGTGTAAATTGTAAGTTCCAGCTTTACAAGTATGTCAAATATTTCATTATAAGTGATTGCTGAGTTCATATCTGTAAGATTAGGACTGTATGAGATAGGTGCTAATCTTGTAGGGAACTTTCCAACGTCTTTGGTGTCATAATATTTTTCAATGTTCTTTCTTGATCTTGCGATGGTAACTGAGTCTAGGATTTCAAAGAAATCAAAATCAAGCATATCAAGGAGGTTTGCCGTAGTTCTTTCTTCGGCTTCAAATTTACTCCACCTGTTGAATACAGATTGAGCAGATTTGAATACGTCTTCTATTGACCTTGAAATGTTCAGTTTGTCATTGATTAAAGATGAATCTCCTTCATATGCAAGCTGAAGCTGGTTTTTGAGATCTGTAAATTTGTTATTAACAGGGGTAGCAGATAGCATAAGGACCTTTGTCTTTACACCAGCCTTGATTACCTTCTGCATCAGTATCTGGTATCTGTTGAACTTATCTTCTTCTCCAGAGGTATCGAGTTTTCCTCCATTCCTGAAGTTATGAGACTCATCTATGACAACCAAATCATAGTTTCCCCAGTTGATTCTTGAGAGATCAAGGCCATTTGAGTATCCACTTTTCCTTGTAAGATCAGTATGGAAAAGAACATCGTATCTCATTCTATCTGCTGCTACTGGATTATTCTTATAGTTGGCTTTATAAGACATCCAGTTATCAACAAGTTTTTTAGGGCAGAGAACCAATACGTTTTTGTTTCTTTCTTCATAATACTTGATAACTGAAAGAGCAGTGAATGTTTTACCAAGTCCTACACTATCAGCAAGTATGCATCCATTGTACTTTTCAAGCTTATTGATTATTGCAAGAGCTGCATCCTTTTGGAAGTTATACAGTATGTTCCATATTTTGCTATTTTTGAATCCTGTAGCTTCATTGGGTAGAACATCTTCAGAAATATCATCTAAGAACTCATTGAAGATATTGTAAAGGGCGACAAAGTATATGAACTCGGGCGAGTTCTCTGTATATGCTACTGTAATATTTGATAATACTTCATCTGTAACATCTTGTAGCTTATCTTTGTCATTCCAAAGATTTTTGAAGATGTTCAGAAATCTCTTTGACTCCATGCTGTTGAACTTATTGATACAAGTAAATACATCTTTTCCTTTCTCACACCCAAGTTCAACTGTTGAAAAGCCTTGGACAGGATAGAAAGCTTCTTCATCAACAGTAATAAACCCTTGTATGGAATCTGAGGAAGTATTTGACTTAAAAGTAACTTTGCTCCTTATCCAGTCTGCGCATTCCTTCGCAATTGCTTTCTGAGATAGTTCATTTCTAAGCCTGATTTCAAATTCAGATCCATATAGGCTCCTTTCTCTTCCTAATCTGGGGATAAAAAATTCTCTTTTCTCTTTAGGAGCTTTTTCAGTGACAAATGTAGGAGAAGTGAAGATGAAATTAAGATGATTTACTGATTCAAGCTCATTTTTTAGTTCCTGGAATGCATAGATGGAAAAATAAGCTGCTGCAACATTAATGACTGATTGTGGTTTGATGCTTTTTTCAAGCTCATCTTTTAAAACAGTATTGACGTTATCAATAAACTCCATCTACCTAATCCCCCGGACTCTACTATAATAACATATCAATTTTCTCTTAACAAACACCTACAGATATTTTTAATAGAACTGAAAGTGTAAATTACTATCTGATGTTAAGTTACGTATGATGAAAACATAGACTCAGATATTAAAGACAATCAATACACTAGATAACGTTAAGGTTCTAGCTTATGCTTGTATAAAGAAAATCAATGGTCGTTCATTAAAAAATTGGGGGATAAAATGAAAAAAAGAGCATTCTTTATTGTATTGGTATTTGTGATAGGAATAGTGTTGGCATCTTGTAATCAGAACACGGAAGTTCCTTCTTCTCAATCTAAGATTCCTAGTTGGGCTATTGGATCATGGGCAAGTTCAGATGATATGTTCAAAGCAACAATCAGTTCCAATGAAGTAGTGTTGACGATAAACGATACAAACACTTTTTATTTGATGGAGCATATGAAAAATGGTCAAGGAAAGATGACCACAACATTAGATTCATTCACCATTGATGTGTATTATGGAGATGGAACGAGTTACTACAAATTCTCGATTAAAGAAAGCTCCGCATTGGTTCTCACCATTCATTCTCTAGGAAGTGAATCAAGTGTTGTTCTTTTTAATTCCAACAACACTAATAACTCTAGCAATTCGGGTAATTCAAATAGTGGCTCATCAGAAGCAAGGACATGGAAAAGTACAAACACTTCCTTTGGTTATAAACTGGTAATCAATTCAGATAAGAAAACAGGTTCTGTTACTATTCCTGAAGGAACCTTCGCAGGTACTGTGATTTACACCAGCATGATATATGACATGGGCGGTTACCAGATAAAGCGATATTGTGTGATTTTTGATTTCGACGAAACTGATGACTTCTTTTCCATAGAGAAAGAAAACTCTGATGGGACTTTTTCTGATTTCAATTCCGTTGATGAAGTTTTGGATCAGCAGAAAGTAGTATTAAGAGGTTATGAAACAATCAAGATGAACCGTGTCTAAATTAATCGCTATCTAATTTCCAGAGATCGCTTGATGATGTAATTGCAGCTTTGGTTTTGTTGATGAGCTTATCAAGATCCTTTATAGCTGTTTGGAGTTTTTCCATGCTGTTTGGTTGTTCTATTCCTGAAGCTTTCAGCATGTCGATTATGATGCTTGTTCTTGAAAGCATTACCCTTGTAGACTCCTGCATGAAAGATGACTGGAGCTCGTTGACATACTGAAGTTCATAGAGCTTCAGCTCTAGCTTATCGAGTCTTGATTCAACAGAGCCACCTTCAGTTATTGTTTTTTCAAGTAAATCAGATACGTACTTATTGAAAGAAATCCCACTCGTTTGAGCTTGCTTTTTTAACTCGTTCCTTACATTTTCAGGAATCCTGATGTGGATGGATTCATTGCATTTCATTGTATAATAATCCTTTCCACCCTTTAAAACAGTGTGGTCAAATACTGAAAAATATCAATAATTGTTGACCACTATCTATCTTGTTGCATGAAAACAAGATAGTGATTCATACTCCTCGAAATGACCACTGCTCCTTTTTATCTTGCCCAAGTGGTCAAAACTTACATATTTAGATATTTAATCAATTTTATTAGCTATCTATTGGAGCCCTGCAAAGAAGGGGAATCCCTCATGGACCAAAGAGCTTTCTTTAGTTCTTGTCCCTGCTTGAATGTCGCTACTCTATGTGCTTCTACAGAACAAGGTTCTCCTGTCTTTGGGTTATGTGCTTTCACTTTAGCTTTACGAATCTTTGGCTCAAAAGTACCAAAACCTCTAAGCTCAATTGTTCTATCGTCAATCAGAGCTTCTTTAAGTTCTTCAAACATCTGGTTGATTACAATGCCGATTGAAACTGCATCAATTCCTGTGCTGTCATTGATGTTTTTGATTAATTCAGCTTTTGTCAGTTTGTTCTTCATGTTGTCTCCTATTACTAAAAAGCCTCCAGTATAGTTGGAGTTTGGTATCTCAATGGGGGGACAACTATACCGGAGACATTGTTCATTAATTTCTGATTATACCACACCAACAATCAATGAACTATGTGATATTATTTGAGCTCTGGTTAAGCTCCTTTTCCATGAGGTAGTATTTTTCTGAAAGCAGATATGTCTCCTTGTTTTCTGCTTTATCCTTGCAGATCAGCCACTCAATGAAGTCCGATATGTTTCCATTGCCTATGCCTTTTCTTTTCAGCTCCTTGGCCCTCAATTTAGCATATAAGTGGCTTTCACCATAAAACATGATAGTAGTTTGCCTACTGTTGTTTTCTTTCTTTGTGGCTTTCTTTTCTTCTGATTGGAAAGATGTTTCTTGAGGCTTGTTATCTTCATTAGATATACCGAAAGAAGAGAGAAGATTATCTTTTCTAGCCATTATCGATTCTCCTTCAATATGTCATTCATCAGCTCATTACAAAATGACTCATAGTCTGAAGCAACTCCGCTTTTAGGAGCTGCAGTAAAGATATCAATCTGATCAGCCTGGGCAGCTTCAATAGCAACACCTTGTCTTATCTTTGAATCGAATACTTTAGTATCAATCTTTTCAGCAATATCCTTTAGAACTTCAATTACATCCTTTCCAAGAGTCGTTCTGCTGTTATACCTGGTGACTAGTATTCCGGCAATCTTAAGATCTTTGTTATCACTTTTGACTTCTTTGATAATCGATACAAGAGCTTTAATTCCCTGTATGCTGAAAGCAGCTGCATTAACAGGAACAACTACATAGTCTGAAGCTATCAAATCATTCAGAGAGATAATTCCTAAAGATGGTGGAGCATCAATTATGGTGAAGTCATAAGAGTCATTAACCTCACTTAAGATATTCTTTAGAATCTCAAAGGCCTTGAATTGAGTGAACCTTCTGTCTGCATCAGATAGGGATAGAGAACAAGAAATAAGATCTCCGATTGCAGTTTTGATGATTACTTGCTGTATAGTATTTTTCCCTGTCATCAAGTCATCAAGAGTTGATACTTCATCTGGATTGATTCCTATGGAAGAGGAAAGGTTTCCTTGTGGATCTGAATCGATGGTGAGAACTCTATAACCTTTTTTTACAAGGTAAGCTCCCATTGCTGAAGTAGTGGTAGTCTTGCCGACACCTCCTTTCTGATTACAAATTACAATAGTCTTCATCATTGATAAATCTCCCTGTATTCTCTGTTGTTTTGTACCTGCTTAGCCAACTACGGCACTTTGATATTTCCTTTTCAATTTCATCGCCATTTAGAGTTTTGCCAATAGAAAGCTGATAACAGCCAAATGTCTCAATAAACTCACTGAGTGGATATTCATCTTCAGAACATTCTTCTCTTGAATCGAAGGATTTTGTTATGAACTCGATATCATATTGGTTTTGTGACAGGAACTTGAGAAATGATTCTTTTCTTTGGAAAGGAAAAAATCTTCGCTTAATCCAACTATCAATCAAATTCCTCTCATCACTTCCGTTTGAATATATTCCATCAGTAAAATCTCCAATGAATGAGGAGAGAAGTTTACCTTCCGTCATTCCAAGTGATGCTGTTTTAGCCATCAGCTTTGAATAATCTTTTTCATCCATTCTTATAGGAAACAAGTATTCCTTGATAGCCATCTTATTTCCTCGCATCAGCATCCATAAAACCACTTTGTTTAAGGATCTCATCAGATATATAGTTGTTGTCCCTGACATGTTGTAGAGCTTTTCTATATCTGGCCTTGCTCCCCGGATGTGGATCAAAGATTTTCTTGTACCATGGAAAATCAACATCCAATTCATTTCTAAGATTGATTAATGCTCCTTTTGCATATCCAATATCGATGGCAAACCTGTCTGCATTGATTTCATCAAACCTTCCACCCAATACATATTCAACCTTGTGTATGATGGCTACAACCAAACTTGCCATTTTGTATAAGGCCATATTGATCCATGAAAAGATTGCAAACACTCCATTGATTCTTCCGAGTGCTGATAAAATCCAGGATAGGATAATGAATGGAAGCAGAAACAGAGTAAGAGTAGTGTAGACTATACCTTCAGATATATGGTCCCCATTGGAAATGTGGCCAAGTTCATGGGAAACTATATATCCCAGTTGCTCTTTATCAAGCTTCAGTGTAGATGGATCCAAAGTTATGCTTCTGGAGTTGTAAGTATAGGCTCCATACCCAGAATCAGAAGATAAAATCCTTATTGCCATACCGGATGTATCAATCCCATACTTTGATGCATTTGCCAATATTGAAGATATTCCACTTGTATTGCATTCTTGTGTTGTAAGTTCTCTGCTATCTTCTGTTTTCTTGAAATCCTTGTTTCCAATGGATGTGATAATCAGAAAAGCAAAAAAGAATATCGCTAAATATAGAATTCTCACTGCTGTCTGCGTTCCTCCGCCGTGAAACAATATATCGGTGAGCTTGAATAGCTTTCCTCCATATAGGTAAAGCTTTGCCATCAGCTCTGATCTGTATAAGCCAAATATTCCAAGATAAGTCTGGACAAAGATGGTCCCGAAGAGTAGTGCAATAAGAGCCCTCACTCTTATGATTCCTCTGTAGACTCCACTTTTGAAGAATGAAAAAATCATGATGGATACAATGAAAATCTCAGCAATCAAATAGATTAGTTTCTCAAAGGTAAAGTCCATTATGTAATAGTCTCTGATATTGATGCCTATTTCCTTGAAGACCTTGCTTTCCCTTTGAAAGAAGAAAGCATCAATTGCAAAATAGATAGCTAGAGCTACAATAATTATTGTCCATATGGTCATTAACCTTTTTCTGCGTTTACCTAAATTCATAAACCCCTCCTGAATCAGTTAGCAGATATCATTTGTTATGTGTCATTCGTTATGTGCTATGTGTTATGTGTCACATAATGAATGAGAAAGATATTACTTTTTCTTCCCATTTCTCTCGAAGCTTATTAGTTCTCTGAGTGAGGTGCAGGACCAAAGATTGTTGTAGATAATCTTCATTGCAGAAATAGTTTCTGGAGGCAGGAAAGAATCCACTCTTCTTACAAGTCCTGGAAATGCTTCGATAAGCTGTGTTGTATATCGCTTATTCATGGTCGATACTTTCTTTGTGTCATGGCCCGTAATAAGGGAAATATTGATATCTGAAATTCCCTTAGATGCACAGCTTGATACATACCAATGCCTGAATGAGTGAAGAACATACCCAACAGTTTGTTGTTCTTTCTTAGATATACCTATGTATATCAAAGCATCAGTTAGTGCTCTTGAATACTTTATTCGTGTGTAAGGTTTCCTTCCCGATGCAGAGAATATGTATCCTGGCTTTTCCAATAACGGTGTTAGGATGAAAACCAAGATATCAGGGAGAGGGACCCACCTTTCTGAATAAGTCTTTGTTTCTGTATGCTCTCCACCTTTATATGAAGTCTTTACATATATGATTCTTTTCTCTAGATCTATATCTTCTCTTCTCAAAGCAATTGCTTCATCGATTCTCAGTCCTGAAAAGGCAAGGAAGACTAACATTGCATAGTTAATCGGATCAATCCAGACATCGATGGAAAGAAACATCTTCTTTACGATATCAGTAGTGAAAGAAGCATAGGTGTTTTCTCCGGTATTATCAGGAAGTAGGGTAGACATCTCTTTGAAAGGATTCTTATCAATAGCGCCTCTTTCAATTGCAAAGGTGAAGGGGGTTGCAAGAATTGTTAAGATATTCCTAACCGTTTTGTTCGATAATTCCTTCTCTTTATACTGAGAGAACTCCTTTCTCTTGCCGACTCTGCCATTCTTCCTTAAGTCTTCAAGAAACTTTATCTGAAACTCTTGTGAGTAAAACGTTTCAAGCGGGATGTTGCCATATTGCTCGACTATACGAGAAACAACATTTCTCTTTGCTTGTAATTCCTTCTCGTCTACTTTTTTCTCCTTTAATAACAGACGTTTTACATATTCACCATCAAGTGAATAGAAATCTTCAACGACATCTTTGAGTGTAAGAATATCAACCTCTATGGATTCTCCTTCTCTCTTTAAAAGAGGATTGAGCTTACCGTAGATAAAAGATGAAAGCACAGCCTCTTCATATTTATCATCTCTGCCGACAAATGTAATGATTGCCTTGATTGGCATTTCATTGCTGAAGACCTCTGCCTCAGAAATGATTTTTCCATCACTTTTTCTAACACGAGATCTGCAGGTACTTCTAACAAGTCGACCTGGCTTTTTATCTGCTCTGAATAATCTGACACTGAGGATGTCGCTCTCATTAAGCATGCTGCACGTTTCCTAGATGTGTACACTCATTCTGGAACTTGATAATGGATTCAACCGTGATAAGCTTTCTTCTGCCTACATTAATGGCTTGGAAATGACCTTCCTTAATCATCTTATCAATCGTTGGAGTTGTAACACGGAACAACTCTGATGCTTCTCTTCTTGTGATATACTGATTTCCTTCAAGACTTACAATATTGTTTTCCATTGGTCCTCCTTGTTGTATTTTCCATATTTAGCCTTAATTGACTCTTTTGTGTTTCTTTTGTTTAAAAGATATTACACGAGATTTTAGTAGTCAATATTAAAAATCAAAAATCATTAAAAAATTAACGGTTAATCATTTAAAATAAAGAAGTAATGCTATGAATAAGAACTAATTTTGACAATTAATTTCATTATGAATATTGATTTATATATTTGAATAAAAAAGTCTTAACTATTATACTTGCATTATCATAAATCCAGGGGCTATGAATGATATTTTTTGAGAATCTTTTAAACTTACGTTTGTTGTATGTCAAAACAATTGATGATCTATGCCAGGAAATCAATGTAAATATGGTAAAGCATGGGTTCAAGAATCCTAAATTTAACTCCGCAAAGTTTCTCTATCATTCTAGGAGCAACTCTGAGAACATGCCATCCGATGCTGTTTATCGTGCAGCCATTGAAGCCTTTGAATTAGATCCAAAGGATAAAAGATTTGAAGTATTGAAAACTAATCTCTTGGAATGGAAGGACCTCTGGCTATTAGCTGGATTTACTTATTATAATGATGTTGAGCTACCTGAGTTTGTGAATGACCAGCCTAATGTCGTTACATTTGGAGAGAACTTTTGGAACAACCTGGAATTCATTGAAAGACTCTTGAAAATTGAAGGTAAGAATCTCGATTTCTCTGATATTGATATGAATATCAGGAGCTTCAGAACAATTAAGTGTGTCAGAAAGATGGTCCCTTATGATGTTGTTAAGCAGTTTGGTAAGAAGTTCAACATTCATCCATATACCAAACTTTACCTGGCTCCATTTGATAGAGAGATGGAAGATCAGCTCTGGAACCAGTTTATAACAAGTGAACAGGATCCATTGTCAAAAAGAGTGTTACAGCTTGAAGTTGCTCTTGATATCCAAAGTCAAAGATTAGTTAAGAAGATCCTTCGTCCTGTTGAAGATGCTGACTCTTTCTTTGATAAGTCGAATACAGATAAGTCTCAATTAATAGAAAAACTTTCTGTAATAATTGATGAATACGAGAAAATAGAAAAGATAATTGGATAAAAATAAATTCTTTGGATAACATTTTGTAAGAAAACTTATATCTCATTTTTTGTTTTCAAAACATGTTTATAAAATGAATGGGGGAATTATATGAACAGCATAGAAAACAGTTTTTTTTCATTACTCACAAAAGATAGACGAGAGAGCTCAACATTATTACAAAAGCCTTCAACAAGAGGAATAATGAAAAGTGTTGTTGAGAAGTATTCTGATCAAGCACATTTTATTTATGAGTTATTGCAAAACGCAGATGATGCAAAAGCTTCATATGCAAGATTTGTTCTTTACAAAGATAAATTAGTCTTTGCTCACAACGGAAGTAGACATTTTTCTATTTCAAACCCTAAAACAGAAGATATTGATAGTTCAAAAGGAATCCTTGGTGACATAAATGCAATTACTTCGATTGCAAATTCAAATAAATCATCCGAAGCAACTATTGGAAAGTTTGGTGTTGGATTTAAAGCTGTATTCCAATATACATCTCATCCAGAGATATATGATCCAAAATTTAGCTTTAGAATTTCTAATTTTATTGTGCCTGAATTGATAAGAGAAGGAAATAATGAAAGGAAACAAGATGAAACTTTATTTGTTTTTAAATCCTAAATTGCATCCGGGTGGTGAAAAACCTCGATTCTGAGCGTTAATCGAGGTTTTTGTCCCTGAATCTTGCCAAAATAGGTTTTTCAATTCCCAAATTGAGGATTTTCTTGACCTTTTCATACTTGTTCGCAGGA
>JALFYG010000240.1 GCA_022784805.1 Spirochaetales bacterium | reverse complement strand
TATTCTTCAGAAGGCACCTGGAGCCTACATCGTCGGAGCAATCGCAACTGCAATTGTGGCATATGTATTGAAGAAGACAGCAAAAAAGAAGGAGGCTAAATAATGAGTATTTCTGAGATGTTTACAGTTCTCATTGCCTGTGTCTTTGTAAACAACTATACTCTCGAGCACTTCATGGGCTTCGAGCATATAGCTGCAGATACAACCAAAAGCTTAAAGTATAACGGCAGGGTCAGCTTGTTGTTTACAGTTGTTCTTCTCATTGCCACAACCATCACTTTCCCTCTCGATAAGTGGGTGATCTCCGGTTCCTTTGAATGGGCCAGAACACTTGTTTATGTTCTTGTAATTGCTCTTTCCGTATTCATTGTCGAGAAGCTTATCATGACAAGAACAACAGAGTGGCTTAAGTATGACTCAATCTCTATTATTCTTAACTCAGTTGTTCTTGGAACACTTCTTTTGAATAAGAGCTACAACTACGACTGGCTTACTTCTTATGTTGCTGTCATCGGTACTGGTATCGGTTACTTTGGAGTTGCCCAGATAGTCTGTGGACTGAGAAAGAGAATAGATATGAAAGCTGTTCCAGAGAGCTTCAGAGGTGTTCCAATTTATCTTGCAACACTGGCAATCATCAGCTTTACAGTCTATGCTTTTGCATGATGAAGAATAAAAGAATTATTGCTGATATTTCAGTCATTGCATTTTTTCTAATTGTCTCCCTTCTTCTCTTTCTCTACTTAAGAGGCGGAAAAGAAGGGAGTGAAGTGAGAGTAATGGTGGAAGGGAAAGAAATTGGAGTTTATTCTCTATCCAAAGATGGAGAATATACGCTAAACGGAGGAACCAATATTCTCACTATCAAAGATGGAAAGGCTTATATGGTGGATGCCGACTGCCCCGATAAACTCTGTGTAAGGCAGGGAAAAATCCATAGAAACGGGGAGACAATAACATGCCTGCCAAATAAGCTGACGGTGACGGTGATTGAAGAAGAAGGAGAAGTGGACTTCGTCCTATAGTTATGGAAACGAGAAAGATAGCAAGAATGGGGCTTTTGGTGGCTCTTTCCATGATACTAAGCTATGTCGAGAGTCTTATCCCGGCCTTTGTTGCGGTACCGGGAGTAAAGGTGGGCCTGGCCAACATAGTCGTTGTATTTGCTCTCTATACACTGGGCCCCATTGAGGCGCTTGCAGTATCTCTTATCCGAGTTGTGCTTTCTTCACTTCTCTTTGGTTCTGTATTGTCACTTTTATACTCCCTTAGTGGTGCACTCTTGTCACTAGTGGGGATGATATTAATGAAGAAAGCCAAGATCTTTTCCATCACTGTTGTCAGTGTAACAGGAGGAGTTCTTCATAATGTTGGTCAGATATTGGTTGCTTGTCTTGTACTTGAAACCGATGTGCTACTATACTACCTACCGGTTCTTATTCTTAGCGGAACCATTACCGGTGCTGTCATTGGAATCATAGCGTCTCTCGTAATCAAGAGACTTGAGAATAATTTAAGGAGTTAATATGGCTGAGAAATATTCACCAGTTAGAGATACAGAAGGAAAAGACTTCTCCCCGAAGTTTTTTGAAACCAGAGGAAAGATGGGTAAGTTCCAGAAGGCTGTCCACTGGATCACCTCTTATCTTGAAATGGCTCTTACCATTCTTCTTCTTGTTGGAATAGCAGCTTCATTTATCCACATTCCTGGGTTGTTGGGAGATATTCTCTCCAAAGACTATTCATTCTTGATGGATCTTGTGAACTATGTGGCGACCATCATCATCGCAATCGAGCTTATCCATGTCCTGAACTCTCAGAACCTGGAGTCTGTCATCGAAATCTTGATGCTTGCTTTCACAAGGGAACTTGTAATAAGAGAGTGGAACATGTGGCAGCTTTTGATCGGTGTCGGCTGTATCGCAGGTCTCTTTGCAACTAAGAAGTGGTTGATGAGTCGGGAGGATTAATGGCATCCCTGACTCTCTCTGATGTTTCCTTTTCATATCCAAATAATACTGAAGATAGAGTTATCTCCGGCCTCTCGCTTTCCATTGAGGCCGGTTCTTTTGTTTCAATAATCGGTCCCAATGGGTGTGGAAAGTCCACTCTTGCAAGGCTTTTGAATGGTATCTATCTTCCTTCTTCTGGTAGTGTAACGGTAGATGGCCTCTCAACTAGTGACAAAAAGAGTATCTATGAAATAAGACGGAAGGTAGCGCTTCTATTCCAGAATCCAGATAACCAGATTGTTGGAGATACAGTAGAAGACGACACAGCCTTCGGCCCTGAGAACCTGGGCTTGGACAGGGACGAGATAACAAAGAGAGTAGAGTCATCTTTATCCTCCGTGGGACTTTTGGGGAAGAGATATGACTCTCCAAATACTCTCTCTGGAGGGGAAAAGGCAAGACTGGGAATAGCAGGCATTCTCGCTCTCTCGCCAGAAGTCCTTGTTCTTGATGAGGCCACAGCCATGTTGGACCCCAGGGGTAGAAAGGATGTGATGGATATCCTCAGAAACCTATGGGAAAAAGAGGGTAAGACTATAATTCTCATTACCCATCACCCGGAGGAAACCCTATATGGCGAGAGAATCGTGGTTATGGACAAGGGAAGAATCAAGCAAGACGGAAGCGTAGAGGAAGTCTATAGTGAACCTGAGGTTTTACGTGCCTTGGGGCTAGGATTACCTCCTTACGTCGAGCTTTCACTGATGCTGAAAGAAAAAGGGTATGGGAAGGGAACCATAGTGTTGGACTCTGATTCCCTATACTCTATATTGGAGTCAAAATGATCAGAGACGTAACCCTAGGTAGATATAAAGAGGGAAAAGGAGTCTTATATGAGCTGGATCCAAGAACCAAGCTCATGGGACTCTTATTGTATATTGTCTCTCTTTTTGTCTTTAAGACCTGGGTTGGTTTTGCTCTTACTTTTGTTTTATTTCTTGTTTTGAGATATTTATCTCATATAAAGTTTTCATACATGGTGAAAGGGCTGAAGTCTGTATTCTTCATTATCCTTTTTGCTACCATTCTTAATCTTATTCTTGGAGACAGAAACTGGACCAAGACTATCTTTACACTATGGAGAATGGTGGGAGCGGTAATGGCATCAAATATATTGACTCTCACCACACGCCCCCGTGAGATAAGCGACGCCTTGGAAAAGGGACTCTCTTTTCTCTCTGTAATACACTTTCCTGTCCATGAAACAGCAACTATCATATCTCTTGCTTTCAGATTCATCCCAATACTTACAGAAGAAGCAGGGAGAATAATGGATGCTCAGAAAAGTAGGGGTTCGAGAATTGGTGAAGGGAACCTAAAGGAGAAGGCTTCTTCAGTCCTTCCTTTATTGATTCCTCTCTTTATATCAGCATTCAGACGAGCAGACGAACTAGCCATGGCCATGGACTCTAGGCTCTATGGATCTGGAAATAGAAGTGTGTGGAAGAAACTTGAGTATAGTAAGATAGACGCCATGGGCTATATTCTCTCTATCCTTATACTCTCATTGGTGATCGTGGAAAGGTGTGTCTTATGAAGCTGAGAATAGAGAATGTAAGCTATAGCTATAATGAAAAAACAGAGGCTCTCTCAGATGTTTCATTCTCAGTGGAAGAGGGGAGTATCTATGGAATCATGGGAGAGACAGGAAGCGGAAAGTCCACACTTCTGAAGCTTCTTAATGGTTTATATACCTCGTCAAAGGGAAAAATATACTTGTCAGGAGAAGAGTATTCCACAATCCCCCCATCAACACTGCCATTTAGAGTAGGACTAGTCTTCCAATATCCAGAGTCACAGCTCTTTGAAGAAAGCGTCATAGCTGATGTTGCCTTTGGCCCAAGAAACATGGGTAAGGGAAAGAAAGAAGCCGAAACGGACGCAGAGAAGGCTCTGGAGAGGGTAGGACTATCAAAAGACAAGTGGCACAAGTCACCATTTTCTCTCTCAGGGGGAGAGAAGAGAATAGCGGCTCTCGCAGGAGTCATTGCAATGAATTCGGAAGTCTTGGTTCTGGATGAGATAGCAGCGGGATTGGACAAGGAGTGGAAGGACAGAACCTTCAATATCCTACTTAGCCTCAAAGAAGAGGGAAAGACCATTGTCTTCGTGTCCCATAGCCCTGATGATGTCGCCACATATGCTGAGAGAGTTTTGGTCCTCAATAAAGGCAGGGCATTGATAGAGGGTGACACAAGAGAAGTATTCTCTTCCCCTCTTATTCCAAAACCACAAGCTGAATTAATCAGGAGAGAGCTCTTGGAGAAGGGGATTCCTCTCTATTCTCCTGTTTTGACACTTGAAGAACTGGCTGAAAGCATAATCAAGGTGGGTAGAGGATGACGTTCTTTTGGGATGAAATAAAGAAAGAAAAAAGGCCTATAGTCATATATGGAACCGGGGACGCAGCAGAGAAGACATTCAATATGCTGAAAGAACGGGGAATAAGAGTCATGGCCTTCTCTTCATCCACAGAATTCTTGAGAAACCGTAGCTTTCTCGGCTACAAGGTATTGCCACTGGAGAGAATAAAAGAGATCTATGGAAACGATATAGTTCTCCTACTTGGCTTTGGCTCCCACGAGAAGGCAGTAATAGACCATATAATAGAGTTAAGCAAAGAGTTTGATTTATATATGCCAGACTTACTTCTCTCAGAGGATGGAGAGGCTTTTGATAGCTCATACTTTGAAAAGCATAGAGAGGAAATAGAGTGGGCATACTCACTTCTTTCGGATGACTTAAGCCGTGAAGTTTTCTCTTCGACATTAGAGTATCGTATGACGGGGAGAATAGAGCCCATATTGAAGATTAATAGAGAGGAAGAGGAGAACTGGAACCTGCTAAATATAAAGGAAGGAGACTCCTTCTTCGACTGCGGATCTTATAACGGCGATACTATATCTCTC
>JALFYG010000123.1 GCA_022784805.1 Spirochaetales bacterium | reverse complement strand
CATGAAGGAAATGATCGAAGAGACATTCCCCCCTGAGCTTGTTGCCTATGTAGACGGAGGAAGAGAAGAAAACCAAGCACTTCTTGACGAGAAGTTTGACTATATCTTCTTCACTGGAAGTAAGCATGTAGGGCGCTATGTAATGGAGAAAGCAGCAAAGAACCTTACTCCAGTTACATTGGAGCTTGGAGGAAAGTCTCCTGTCATCGTTGAAAAGGATGCTGACATTCCGCTTGCTGCAAGAAGAATAGTCTTTGGAAAGGTTCTCAACTGCGGACAGACCTGTGTCGCTCCTGACTATGTTCTTGTTGAAAAGAGTGTAAAAGAAAGATTCATCGAGACTGTAAAGAAGGAAATAATAAGGCAGTATGGAGAGTCTCCGCTCTCCAACCCTGACTACGGTAAGATAATAAACAAGAAACACTTTGACCGTATCCTCTCTTTAATCGACAAAGACAAAGTTGTCTTTGGAGGAAAGAGCAACAGCGAGACACTTCAGATTGAGCCAACTGTAATGGTAAACGTAAGTGGAGATGACGCTGTGATGCAGGAGGAAATATTTGGTCCTGTTCTTCCTATCCTTGAATACTCAGACATAAATGAAGCCATAAAGTTTATTCAAAATAGGGAACATCCCCTTGCCTTCTATGTATTCTCGAAGCCAAAGAATGCAAAGAAAATCATGGAGAGAATCGGATTTGGAGGTGGATGTATCAACGACACGATCATTCATCTTGCCACCAGCGAAATGGGTTTCGGAGGCTTTGGAGAGAGCGGAATGGGCTCTTACCATGGAAAGAAAGGCTTTTTGTGCTTCTCCCATGAAGCAAGTATCGTAGATAAAAAGAGGTGGATAGATCTTCCAATTAGATATCAGAGATATAAAGAGATCTATCACACTCTGATCAGATTCTTCCTTAAGTAGTTTTCTTGGGGTGTCGCTGATGAAGGCAACACCCCTTTCTTTATCCTAATTATATTTATAGAAGCCTTCTCCAGCCTCTCTTCCTGTCTTTCCTTCACTGATCATTTTCTCAAGCATTGCCTTGATTCTACCCATTGTGGAATTGGGATCAGCGCTTTGTGGATTGTTTTTCACAACATGATAAGCTGTAGGGATACCGATATAATCAAGTTCCTCAAAAGGTCCGATTGGGGCGCACATTGTAAGCTTCCAGTCTTTATCAATGGTCTCGGCATCAGCAACACCATTTGCCAACAATCCCATTCCTGCCATCAAGAAAGGAATCAAGAGGGAGTTCATTACGTAACCAGGAACTTCTTTTTTAATCATGATAGGAACCATTCCGATGTTGAGGGCGAACTCCTTGAGTATTTCAGGATACTTACCATCTGTCTTACTGGTCACCATGATTTCAACTGGATTCTTGACCCAAATTCTATTTGCAAAGTGGAGGGCAAGATACTTCTCAGGTCTCCCTGTGTAATCCATAAACCAGGAAGGAAGAAGAGATGATGTATTTGTCGCCAGAATTGTTTCCTCATCCAAAAGTGGTGCCAGAGTCTTATAAAACTCGATTTTCAAGTCCTTGTTCTCTGAGAGGCTTTCGATTACAAGGTCTCTACTCTTTACAGCTTCTTCAAGAGAGGTCTCGATTTTTATTTCCTTATAAGCTCTCTCTACATCCTCCAGAAGCTTCTCCACCACACCTGGCTCTGCATTCTTTGTATCCTTCAAGATGCCTTCAGCATGCTTATCATCTGTACCGATGACATTTCTCAAAGCCTCTACTTCACCCTTATATGTCTTATAAAGAGAGTCAAATCTATCCTGAACTCTCTTTTTTGATTCATCGTTTCTTGCCCAGACAGTAACATCAAATCCTTTAAATGCAGACTGGAAAGCAATTTGGCTACCCAATACGCCACCACCAGCAACAGTGATCTTTTTAATTTCCATAAGTTAACTCCTTTAAGGCATTTGCCTCGGGAATTATCCTACAACCTGTCTTTTAATATATCCATTGTTATCGATAAAAAAACATATAATCGTCATAGAAACTTGTGAAAAATGCCTCCTAGTTTCCTAAGAGGCACATGCAAGAGAAATTATTGATCAAAGAGCTGCTTTGAACTCATCAAGAATCTTTCCCTTATTGTCTTCAATAGCCTTTCTTCCACCTTCACCTTCTGTAAGGAAGAGATAGTACTTGATCTTTGGCTCTGTTCCACTTGGTCTTACAACAAGCTTCTCGCCGCTTTCGAAGCGGATAATGATAACGTCAGCCTTAGGGAAGCCAGTGTTCTCGCCCTTAAGGTCTACGACACTCTCAATTGTGCGGTTAACAAGAACGTCACCGCTCTTGAGGCTTCTCATGTCAGCCATGATCTTAGTCATCTTGGCCTTTCCTTCAGCGCCTTCATAGTCGCGGGCAAAGACGACTTCTGTTGAATAACCATATTCGGCATAGATTGCATCCAATCTATCCTGGAGAGTAATTCCCTGCTCCTTGTAGTGACACATCATCTCGACAGCTGCGACAGCTGAAGAAACAGCATCCTTGTCTCTTACACTTGGAACTGTCAAGAAGCCATAGGATTCTTCACAGCCAAAGAGGAAGTGTCTGCCACACTCTGGATAATCATCAATCATCTGAATCTGCTCGGCAATATATTTGAAGCCTGTGAGAACGTCTCTGCATTCGCCGCCGTTCTTCTCAGCAATCTTCTTTACAAGGTCTGTAGTGACCAAAGACTTGACCAACATTGGTCTGTCTTTTGCCTTTCCCTGCTCCTTTTCTGTGACCAAGAGATAGTCAGCAAGGAGAGTAGCAATCTGGTTACCGGTAAGAAGGATGTATTCATCCTTTGTCTCTGTCTTTGGAATTGCGATACCAAGTCTGTCAGCATCTGGGTCTGTTCCAAGAACGATGTCTGCCTTGATTTCTTTTGCAAGTGCGATGACCTTCTGCATTGCTTCTGCACTCTCTGGGTTAGGAAGCTTTACAGTTGGGAATGATCCGTCTGGAGCTTTCTGCTCCTCGACTACAGCAACTTCCATTCCAAGTCTGGAAAGCATAGTTGTCAATGGAACCAAGCCTGAACCATGGAGAGGAGTATAAGCAACCTTTACAGGGCTCTTCTTTACAAGCTCTGGTCTTCTGAGAGAAGAGATGACCATGTTGTAATAAGATTCATCAACTTCCTCTGGGACAGAAGAGAGGATACCACTCTTTCTTGCTTCATCTTCATCCATCAATTTGACGTTCTCGTCTTTGACGGACAATACACACTCTGTGATTCCGATGTCATGTGGAGGAGTTACCTGACCACCATCAGACCAGTAGACTTTGTATCCATTATATTTTGAAGGGTTATGGGATGCTGTGATTACGATACCAGCAGTCGTACCCAACTTTCTTGTGCAGTAAGAAAGCATTGGTACTGGATGGAGAGTGTCATAAAGATAGACTCTTACTCCGTTTGCAGAGAGTACCAGAGCGGCATAAAGAGCAAATTCCTTTGACCAGT
>JALFYG010000072.1 GCA_022784805.1 Spirochaetales bacterium | reverse complement strand
GCAAGAACAATCCTGCTCGCTGGTCTAGGAAAGATAACCAGCGCTCCTGCGGAACACAGGAGTACAAAGGTGGAGAGAATGTCAGACTTCTCAGCATTCAATAATGCTGAAAGCAGTTCTCAACGAAGCCTGGAAGCTGGCGCCCTTTAGGGTGGCGGTAGTTCACATAGATGAATACGTAATCTATGTGGAGGGAAATATCACGGGTATTTTTCTTCTGATGCATTGATGTGTCGTATGTTGTATCCTAGATTCAGAACAAAAGAGGAGTATCTTCTGAAAATGAGTAATCCCAAAGAGATTAACCTTTCATCAGTTCCTTCTGAGACTCAGATTAAATATAGAAGACTAACTGAATTCTTTCTTACCCACCCTAAGGTCGCTATTGCGTTCTCCGGTGGCGTGGACTCTGCATTCCTTTTATATGCAGCAATACAAAGTGACATCGAAGTCAAAGCCTACTATGTAAAATCTGCATTCCAGCCGGAATTCGAACTAGAAGATTCTCTACGTCTGGCAGCAGATCTGAACGCCTCGATAGATATATTAAATGTGGATGTACTTTCATCAGAAATAATCACATCAAACCCATCAGATAGGTGTTACTACTGCAAAAACAAGATATTCGGAACAATTACAGAAGCAGCATCAAAGGATGGCTTTACTCTTCTTCTGGACGGTACAAACGCTTCCGATGAAGAAGGCGACAGGCCTGGTATGCGAGCTCTCAGAGAGTTATCTGTTCTATCCCCTCTCAGAGAGTGCGGTCTCACTAAAGATGAGATACGCCTTCTCTCAAAAGAAGCGGGGCTGTTTACATGGAACAAGGCTGCATACGCGTGCCTTGCAACCCGCATTCCTACAGGAGAAACAATAACTGAGGAAAAACTGAAAGCCACTGAAGAGGCGGAAGATTACCTATTCTCCCTCGGTTTTACAAACTTCAGAGTAAGACGCTTCAGAGATTGCGCCAGGATCCAGATACAGGAGAGTCAGATAAACCTTCTCCTTGAACATAGGGAACAAATCTTGAAAGAACTTAAAAAACACTACAAAGGCGTCATGTTGGACTTAGAGGTAAGAAAATGAAGACAGACATCAAAACGATTCTTGAAGAAGTAAAAGAGGGAAAGCTATCTATTGACGATGCACTTCTTTTAATAAAGAAAGAACCCTTTGAAGATATCGGATATGCAAAGATCGACTTGCATCGCTCCATCAGGCAGGGAATGCCTGAAGTCATATATGGAGAAAGTAAGACTTCAAATCAGATCATAGGTATTGTAAGCGAGATGATGAAACATGATCAGGACACCATCTTGATCACAAGGCTTGCCAAAGAAAAGGCAAAAGACATAACTGCCGTCATTAATATGACTTACTATGAAGAAGCGAGAATCGGAATCGTAGGAGAGATGCCAAAGGCCACAGGAATTGGAAAGATAGTTGTGGCCACAGGCGGCACCAGCGATATTCCTGTTGCAGAAGAAGCTGCTTTGACAGCAGAAGTATTCAAGAATGAAGTCGTAAGACTATATGACGTAGGAGTGGCAGGACTACATAGGCTTCTTTCACATTTGGATGGAATTATGAGCGCAAGCGTAATAATCGCCATTGCGGGAATGGAAGGAGCACTGGCAAGCGTAATAGGAGGCCTGGCAGACTGCCCTGTCATCGCTGTCCCCACCAGCGTGGGATACGGCGCATCCTTTGGAGGCGTTTCAGCTCTCTTATCTATGCTTAACTCTTGTGCCAGCGGAGTATCTGTGGTGAACATAGATAATGGATTCGGAGCTGGATACCTGGCAAGTATGATCAATCACATGGAGGCAAAATAAATGAGGACACTATACTTGGACTGCAGTATGGGTGCTGCAGGCGATATGCTTACAGCAGCATTATTGGAGCTTATTCCTGGAAAAGAGGAGTTTATAAATAGAATCAACACACTTGGCATACCAGGAGTAACAGTAGTTGCAGAAAAAGCTTCAAAGTGTGGTATCAACGGTACTCATATCAGTGTAAAAGTAAACGGCACTGAAGAAGATGAAGATATGCATTCTCATGACCATCATGACCACGAACACGATCACCACCATGATCATGACCACGAGCATGAACATGAGCATTCCCACCACCATAGCGGCATGGATGATATCACACACATAGTCAGTGGCCTTTCCATACCGGAGAAAGTCAAAAATGATGTCCTCGCCGTCTACTCTCTTATTGCAGAGGCAGAGAGTCATGCCCATGGGGTATCGGTAAAAGAGATACACTTCCATGAAGTGGGAACTATGGATGCTATAGCAGATGTTACGGCAGTATGTTTGTTAATGGATATCCTGAAAGCTGATGAAGTCGTGGTATCACCAGTTCATGTGGGAAGCGGAAGCGTAAAGTGTGCCCATGGAATACTCCCTGTTCCTGCCCCGGCCACTGCATATATCCTTAAAGGCGTTCCTATTTATGGAGGAGAAATCAAAAGCGAACTCTGCACTCCCACAGGCGCCGCACTTCTAAAGCACTTTGCAACAAAGTTTGATGAAATGCCAACAATGAAGACAGAAGCGATCGGCTATGGCATGGGGAAAAAAGACTTTGAAAGAGCAAACTGCGTCAGAGCTTTCCTTGGAGAGAAAGATGATGAGAGAGACATGGTGTTGGAACTCTGTTGCAACCTCGATGACATGACTCCGGAAGCTATTGGTTTTGCAGAAGAAGAACTACTTAAAAACGGGGCCTTGGATGTATTCACAACTCCAGTACAAATGAAGAAATCCCGCCCTGGTGTGTTGTTGACTGTCCTCTCCAAGGAAGAGAAAAAGGATGAGATAGTGGGACTTATCTTCAAACACACCTCCACAATTGGAATAAGGGAGACAAAGTGCCGTCGTTATGTTCTTGACCGCTCCATCGAAACCGTATCCACTAAATATGGAGAAGTGAAGAAAAAGATCTCTTCAGGCTACGGTGTCAGAAGGGAAAAGTATGAGTATGACGACATCTCCAGAATTGCAAGAGATAACGATTTGACCATAGACCAAGTCATAAAAGAAATAGAGTAACTGTCTAATGCAAAGACAACAAAAGAAAAAGTCAGGATCGGTTCTTTCCTTTCCTGACTTTTCTTTTTCCACTTATTTGAAGGCTGGATATTTCTCCCACTCAGCCCTGACTTCCTTCTCGACAATCGGCCCAAGGTTCTTTCTATCCTCAGGAGACAAAGAAGAGACATCAATAGGAGGAAGAATCTTAATATAGAGAGGAACGATTCTGAAGCTTCCGGCACTCTCCAAAAGATATCTGTCATTCTTAATCATTACAGGAACAATTCTGCACCCTGTTCTCTCTGCAACCTTGAAGGCACCACTCTTAAAAGGTGCAATCTCTCCAGTCTTACTTCTTGTTCCCTCAGGGAAGATTACGAGAGAGCCACCCTCTTTGATTCTTGCTTCGCTCTTCCTGATGGCCTCGACTACTCCGTGTGCAGACTGTCTTCCAATCTTTATACATCCAAGGCTCAACAACAAACCATGTACAAGAGGAACCTTGAAAAGCTCAGCCTTTGCCATCATTGAAGGGAAGCGACGAAGAGCATAATAGAAGAGAGGAACATCACAGATAGAGTTATGGTTAGGAGCATAGATTACACCTTCATCCTCCGGAGGAATATTCTCTCTTCCCTCTACATGGATTGAGCCACCAAGGAATACAAGCATCCACCAGCAGACGATATAATAAAAGAATCTGGATACAGCGATTGCAGCTTTCTTTATGTGTAAAAGTGAGAAGATCCAATAGAAAACAAGACCCAGGAATGCCACAGGGAAAATAGGCCAAACAAATATAAATGCAACTAGAATTCTAAATACTTTGAGAAAACCCTTCATTGTAGTTCCTCCTTTATTTAAGAGAGTATAGCTTATAATAAAGCCCCTTCTTGTCAATCAATTCTTTATGTGTGCCGCTCTCAACTACACAGCCTTTGTCTAAGACAAAAATCATATCGCTGTCAATTACTGTAGAAAGCCTATGGGCAATGATAATGCTGGTACGTCCCTTACTGAGAGTATTAAATGCACTTGATATCAAAGTCTCGCTTTCTGTGTCGAGACTACTTGTAGCCTCATCAAAGACAAGAATAGGAGGGTTCTTCAAGAACACTCTTGCGATAGATAGTCTCTGTTTCTGTCCACCTGAAAGTCTTGTTCCATGCTCTCCGACCTGAGTATCGAGACCATCCGGAAGTGATCTGACAAATTCTGCAAGGTTTGCCTTGTCCAAGGCATCCCACAATTCTTCATCCGTGGCATCAGACTTTCCGTATCTCAGATTCTCTCTGATCGATGCATCAAACAAGAAGATATTCTGCTGGACAAAACCAATTGAGCGGTGGAGGGACTCTTGTGTGACGCTGTCTATATCTGTGCCGTCGATTGTGATGGAACCACCACTTCTTTCATAGAAACGTGCAAGAAGCGATACCGTGGTAGTCTTACCTGCCCCACTCTCTCCAACAAGAGCTATCTTCTTTCCGCCAGGAATATGGAGATTCATATCATTGATGACTATTTCTTCCTCTCCATCACTGTAGCTGAATGAAACGTCTTTGTAGTCAATGTCACCCTTTGTTACGACAAGATCCTTGGCAGAAGGGGAATCGACGATATCCGGAGAAGTATCCATTATCTCTTCAAAGCGTTCAAAGGATGCAACGCCTTGTGTGAACTGCTCGGTAAAGTTAATAAGTCTATCTATTGGAGGAAGGACTACAGATACATAAAGAATAAATGTGGTCAGGTCTGCTACACCCATTTTCCCTTTTGCAATGAGGAAGACTCCTCCTGCAATGGTAATGAAGTAGTAGAGCTGCCGCATAAACTCCATACCTGCATTGTACTGGGCCATGGAAGAATACATCTTCTCTCTGGAAGACTTCAGTTTCTCATTTGATGAGGAGAATTTCTTCTCTTGGAAACCTTCCTGTGAGAA
Source organism: Spirochaetales bacterium (assembly GCA_022784805.1). Lineage (GTDB taxonomy): Bacteria > Spirochaetota > Spirochaetia > Sphaerochaetales > Sphaerochaetaceae > Ornithospirochaeta. The sequence continues at coordinate 6,788 of JALFYG010000072.1, read as the reverse complement.
GGATTTTACTTCCCTTATTCCCTGAATGGAGTTCTCTGCAGTTACGTTTATCTCGCTGATACTCTTACGGATCGCTCTGTTTCTATTCTTCAGCTTCCTGTTATAAACGATGCCATATACAGCCATTATTGGCAGAGGAATGATAGATATCATGGACATAGGAGCATTTATAATAAACATAAAAATATATGCGCCTATGATGGTGAGGACAGATATCACAACATCTTCCGGTCCATGATGGGCAACCTCTGCGATATTAAAGAGGTCGTTGGAGATTCTACTCATAATGTCGCCTGTTTTATGGCGGTCGAAGTATGAGAAAGAGAGTTTCTGGAGATGATTGAAAAGATCAGTTCTCATATCATTTTCAATCCACACTCCCAGATAGTGTCCCCATTTGATTCTTACATAGGAGCAGAAAGAGCCAAGGGCATAACAAGCAAACACCAATGACAATAGTATTATGATGTTCTTCAAAACCCCTTCGACGCCTATCAATGCCAATACCTTTCTCACAAGAAGTGGAGAAATTATTGAGAGCATACTGGATAGTGTAGCCATGGCCATATCCAGAAAAAACCACCACTTATAAGGCTTGTAGTAACTTAGGAACCTTGAAAAGAGTCCTTTTCCTTTTTTATTTTCCAAAGAGTCTCTCCTTGATTCTTACAAAGAATCCCTTCTTTTTCTCAACTTTGGTTTCTGAAACAAGAGGCTTCTCCTCTGTCTTTTTCTGTACTGTAGACTGAGAGCTCTTATTTCTTCCTTCCGCTCCATTCTTACTTGAAGTTGTGGGCTTAGTCTTAGGAGCAGTCTTATCTCCATAGCAGGACTTGTAGTAGTTCATGCGCTCTTCAAGAGACATAGACCTGATCTTGTCAAAGTCTGTCTTTGTCTTATATTCAAGAGTCTCATCACGCTTACTAAGCTCTGTCTTGTCGCGGAATGTCTGCTTCTTGGTCCTGAGGTCTTTTCTGCCTCCAGACTGAGGACGACTTGATTTCTGGGGAGATGGTTTCTTTCTTGAAGAGTAATGGTAACCCGCAGATTTATCTTCAATCTTCTCCAACTGGTCTTCATCAGCCCAATGGACAGGGATCTTCATCTGTATATAGTTCTCTATTGCTTCAAGGCCATAGATGTACTCTTCACAAGCAAGAGTGACTGCAATTCCACTCTTTCCAGCCCTTGCTGTTCTTCCGATTCTATGGACATAGTTCTCATAGTCCTCAGGAATATCGTAGTTGACTACGAGTTCCAAATCATCTATCTGAAGGCCTCTGGCTGCTACGTCGGTGGCGACAAGATAGTGCAGTCTGCCTTCCTTCATGCTATCCAAAGTCTCTAGTCTCTTGGATTGGGCCATATCCCCCATAAGATACTCGGTTTTATAACCATTCATATTGAGACGTTTGGATACTTCCACTGCCATATCTTTTGTGTTTGTGAAGATAAGACAAGACTGAGGATTCAACTTCTTCATGATTGAAAGGAGAAGAGGGAACTTCTCTTCCTTTGTTACATGATAGAGCTCCTGGGTGATGTTCTTGACAGTTATTTCCTCTGGCTGGACCTCAATCTCCTTTGGATCATTCATATAGTTCCAAGCAAGGTTTCTGACCTTAGTGGAGAGAGTTGCTGAGAAAAGCATAGTCTGCCTGTACTCTTTGTCCCTCATCATGCCGAACATATTTCTGATGTCAGGATAGAAGCCCATGTCAAACATTCTGTCAGCTTCATCCAAAACAACGATATCAAACTGTCTGAAGTCTATTTTTCTGCTTTTTGCATGATCAAGAAGTCTTCCAGGTGTTCCCACATATAAATCCAGACCTTCTTTAATCTCATTATTCTGTTCTTCATATCCCACGCCACCATAGAAACATCCGACTCTATAGTCCTTCATTCCTGATGAGAGGAGCTTTGCATCTTCTTCAATTTGGACAGCAAGCTCTCTTGTGGGGGATACTACCAATGCTCTGCTTCTGCCCTTTGAAATAATATGACGTTGAAAAATAGTCAAAAGAAAGACGGCTGTCTTTCCACTTCCTGTCTTTGACTGCACCATAACGTCCTTCCCTGTAAGTGAGACTGGAAGGACGTTTTCCTGTACTAATGTGCATTCTTTAAATCCAGCTTTTTCGACTCCAACAAGAAGCTCAGAGCTTAGATTAAGTTCATTAAATTTCATTTGTTTTTCCAATATTCCGTTTTCATTTGAAAGAGTAGTTGTTAGTAGGATTTTTGTCTATGTCAGATTAATCATACCGTAGAACTTCCCTTGGCTTTGAACCATTTGCAGGACCTACTATTCCATCTTCTTCCATCATCTCGACGATTCTGGCGGCTCTATTATATCCGATTTTAAGTCTTCTCTGAAGGTAGGAAGCAGAAGCTGAGTGACGCTCGAAGACAATCTTCTTGGCCATCTCATACAAGTCCCCGTCACCTCCGTCGTAGTCTTCATCGGAGCCATCATCGTCATCGAAGTCTTCCTCTTCCTCGAAGATAGATTCGTCAAGGAACTCTGCAGGAGAGTTGTTCTTTCTTGTGAAAGAAGCGACAGCATCGACTTCCTGATCGGACATGAATGCTCCCTGTATTCTCTTTGTACCCATGCTGGATGGATCAAGAAGAAGCATGTCACCCTTACCCAAGAGGTTTTCAGCTCCGATTTCATCAAGAATGACTCTTGAGTTGATACCGCTGGACACGGCGAAGGCGATTCTTCCTGCAAGATTGGACTTCAGTGTTCCTGTGATTACATCATTACTTGGTCTCTGGGTGGCGAGAATCATGTGGATGCCGGCAGCTCTTGCCTTTGCAGCGATTCTACCGATGGCTATATCCATTTCTTTTCCCACAACGGCCATGATATCTGCAAACTCATCCATAATGAGAAGAATGTAAGGAACCCTCTCTACTCCTGTGACTTCTCCTGCATCGATCTTCTCATTTAAGCCTGCAACATTTCTCACTCCATACTTGGCAAGCATGGCATATCTTCTTTCCATTTCCACAACCAGCCAATCGAGAGCTTTTATGGCCCTCTTTGCATCTGTAATGACAGGAGTAAGAAGATGAGGAATTCCATCATATACAGTAAGCTCGACCACCTTAGGGTCAACCATGATCAATCTGACTTCCTGCGGACTCTTTTGATAAATGATTGTATTGACCAGAGAGTTGATACATACACTCTTACCACTTCCTGTGGTACCGGCAATGATCATATGAGGCATCTTGGCTACATCAATGAGGATTGGCTCGCCTGTAATGGTCTTACCAAGAATCATTGGAATCTTCATCTTCATGTAGTTGGGATTCTCTCTGGCGGCATCAATCATATCCTTGAAACCGACTATACTTGTCTTGGCATTAGGCACTTCTATTCCAACAGCCTGCTTACCTGGAACAGGAGCAAGAATTCTTATCTTCTTTCCTCCAAGAGCATAGTTCAATTCGTCTTCCCTGGCCTTGATCTTACTGATAATCATACCCTGAGCCAATTTCAACTCATACATGGTTACAGTAGGTCCCTTGATGATGTTGGACAGTTCAACCACTATCTTCTGCTCTGCCAGTGTCTGGACAATAATCTTTCCCTGATTGTAAGAATATTCATCAATCTCTTGAGATACACCAGGGTAATCTTTTAAGAGTGAAGGAAGAGGTGGAGTATACTTTGTCTTCTGTCTCATCTCTATGGCAGTGTAGCCTGCAATATTAGTGGCCAGGTTTCCAATTCCTACACAAAGATTGAAGTCTGTCTCCTGTTCCGCTCCACTTTTTACTGTGATAGTCTTTGAGCCGTCTTCGTTTTCAACAACATCTCTTGTCTTTGGAGATGTTGGAGGAACAAAGGCAGGTTCTTCTTCTGTCTCTTCTTCTCTTTCTATCTCTTGAGCTTTTAGATTCTTCAAGTTTTCTTCCCTTACGGATGCATTGATTTTCTCGAGAATCTTCGCCTTGTTATCATCAATGACTGCTGATGGAGAGAGAGGGATTTTCTCACTCTTCGGAGTAAAGTCTTCATAGTGGGTATCCCTCTCTTCTTCCTGTATTTCAGGAACAAAGGGGCGTTGAGGTATATAAGAGACGCTGGCTTCATTGGTGTTTTCCAAAGCTTCGAAGAGCTTTCTCCTCGGGTGTCCTGGAGGAAGATTTGAAGGAGAAGGATCTCTCTTCTCGTTTTTCACCTCTTCTGTAGGCTGTACACTCTCCTCTCTCTTTTTGGAGAGCTCTTCAAAGTACCTATATCTAGGGTGAGTGGGTGGTAGATTAGAAGGAGCAAAGTTATTCTCACTTTCTTTCTTTTCTTCCGTCACTTCACTATTTTGACTCTTCTGTAGGTTCTCGAAGTACTGATATCTAGGATGAGTCGGAGGAAGATTGGAAGGGGCAAAACTATTACCAGTCTCCTCTTTTTCCTCCACAACTTCACTCTTTTGAGTCTTCTGGAGATTCTCAAAATACTGATATCTAGGATGAGTCGGAGGAAGATTGGATGGAGCGAATCCAGAGTTATTCTTTGGAGCTTCTTTTATTTCTTCATCATCATCCAAGCCAATTATAGGGCGTCTCGGGCCATTATATTCCACAGGAGAAGAAGAGGCGGCACTTTCCAAAGTTGCTTCCAGCATACCACCTGAAGTGAAACGTGATGGAGTTGTCTTTTTAGGCTTCTCCTCCACTTCGCTTCTATCAAGCTCTTCTTTGAGAGTATCCATAAAGGCAGAGCTTTCTATTGCCTTCTCTTTCTCTTGTTCTATTCTAGGAACGTCGTCTTCCTCGTCATAGAGGTTATGTTTGACGATATTCCTTAACTCAGGCATCGGATCGAAGTCAGGGAAAACCAGAGGTGTGTTAGGGTTGCCTATACCTGATGCATACTCAGGAGCAGGGCCTATTTCCTCTTCTTCCCTTCTCTTTCTCTCTTCTTCCTCAGCCTTCTTTTTCTTCTCGTCTTCGGCTTCTTTCTTCTTTCTTATTTTCTCTGCCTTGGCGTCAATCTTTTCTTTTTCCGCCTGGGATTCTTCAAGAACCTTATCCTTGTCTTTCAAGGCTTTCTTATGAAGGCGTTTCTCTTCTTTTTCACGCCTCTCTTCTTCTTTTTCCCTGTTTTTCTCGTATTTTATCTTGTCTCTTTCAGCTTGTTTGGCTTTGGCTGCGTTCTCAGCCTTCTCTGCCTTCTGCCTCTCTCTTTCATACTTTGCTTCTTCTTTTGCCCTCTTTTTGTCCTCCATGGCCTTAAGCTTCCTCTCCCTGTCGAGAAGCTTTTCCTGCTCAATGGATTCCTTGGTCTTCAAGAGGCCTTCTTTTTCAAGCATTCTTCTATTCAGTTCCCTCTTCTTTCTCCACTTCTCATCCAAGCCTTTTACAGAGGCAAGGAGAACAAAGGCCAAGAGCAACTCCAGAACAAACAATACAAACAAGAGTCCCGGATGAGCATTGACTATAGAAGTAGGAAAATATTGAGGGAAGGAAACATTGTTAATCTTTCTCACTGCAGAAAGCAGTGTCAGATACATTGGCCACAGGTAGACCACGATAAACATTGAGTAGGGCCTTCTTCCTCTCAAGACCAGGATCAGGAGAGCATCGAAGAACAGGAATGCCCCCGCCTCCCATAGCCTATCAACTCCACCTGTAATGGAGATGGAGAGAGAAAGTGTCTCAGAGATATCTGAGAGAGGAGAAGAAAGGACGCCAAGATAAGACAATGCGCCTAAGAGCACAAAAGCCAAACCAACTATCATCAAGATGACAGCCAGAACAAGAGAGAATCTTCCTTTCTTCATGCCTTCCTCCAAGAATCAAGAATAACTATATTTCTTTCCCCCTTTTCTCCTACCGAAGATACAGGATAAATAGATGAAGAGAATGAGTAGCCGTCTTTTTCCATCTCTTCCAACTCTTCTTTTATATTTTGTTTGGTTCCCTTATAAAGAATGGCTTTGGGAGCCAGTTTTATCATATCGGAAACAACGGCAGATAAGGGTCTGAAAGCCCTTGATGTCACATAGTCGAAACGACCCTTTACATCTGAGACATCTTCTGCAATTATCTCAACATTCTTCAGATCCAGCTTCGCCTTCACTCCCCTCAAAAACCCGATGCGCCTTGTCATCCTGTCAATCAAGACAAAGTCCCTGTCTGGAAAGAGTATGGAAAGAACTATACCTGGGAGTCCTGCTCCGCTTCCAAGGTCTGCTATTGTGGAACCTGGCTCAGTCTGGGATAGAAAGACGGAATAAGCAGAGGCGGAATCGAGAATATGGCGATAGATTATTTCATCCCTATCCTTCTCTCCCACTAATTTAAGAGTAGGATTAAAAAGAAGGATTTCATTAAGGTATCTTTCGAGAATAATAGCCTTTTCTTCTGCTTTTTCGACATTAAATGCTTCTAATCCCTTCAATATGATATCGTCAGCCATTATTCCTCCCTTTGATGGCAACACTTAATATTGCGACGTCAGAGACTCTTACGCCACTTATTCTTCCAGCTTGTCCAATTGAGTGAGGACGAACTGACTTAAACTTCTCCCTGGACTCTGCACTGATACCATCCACACTGTCGTAGTCGAAGTTATCTGGGATGATCATTGCTTCCTGTCTCTTAACTCTCTCGGCTTCGTTTTCTTGTCTCTTAAGGTATCCTGAATACTTAACATCCAGCTGTACCTCGGAGAGAATCTGCTCCGAATACTCCTCTAGACCCGGAACATTGAGAGTGTGGATATCATTCTCTGGCTGAGCCAGGAGCTGGAGGCAGTTCTTTCCATC
>JALFYG010000070.1 GCA_022784805.1 Spirochaetales bacterium | reverse complement strand
TACTCAGCCATGCGAAGATGCCAATCTCTTCCGGTGTCATAGAGGGCTGCATGAACAAGATAAAGGTCATAAAGCGCACCGCCTTCGGCTTCAGGGACTTCGACTACTTCTTTGACAGGATATGGTATGCATTCCTCCCTTTGCAGAAGAAAATGGATGCCAGGAACAAGGTTTGGGATTGCTATGAATTAAACTTCCCGGAACTACTGGGTGATACTATTGAACAACAAAAAACCGGATGAACCAGAGAATTCCTGTTTATATGGGGAAAAGGCTTCAAGACACTTTTTGAACTCAATCTCAAATAAAATTGCAACTATTTGTTGACAAATACCTCTCGATAGTTCTATATTTCCTAAAACCTACTAAATTAGTAGGAGTTTAGGAGAAAAACATGTCCCACATCTATTCATCTATGGAAGAGCTCATCGGCGGCACACCGCTTCTTGAACTGAAGAAAATTGAAAAAGAATACGACCTCAAAGCAAGAGTATTGGCAAAGCTAGAGTATTTCAATCCAGCAGGAAGCGTCAAAGATAGAATCGCTAGAGAGATGATCCTTGATGCAGAGGAAAAGGGCCTCCTGAAGAAAGGAAGCACCATCATTGAGCCTACAAGCGGTAACACAGGTATAGGACTAGCGGCTGTAGGAACAGCAAGAGGATATAAGGTAATCCTCGTCATGCCAGAAACAATGAGCGTTGAAAGAAGAATGATGATGAAGGCATATGGCGCCGAAATTGTTCTCAGCGAGGGAAGCAAAGGCATGAAGGGAGCCATTGCAAAGGCAAATGAGCTCCATGAATCCACACCTGGCTCATTTATCCCAGGCCAGTTTGACAACGACGCAAACCCACGTGCCCACATTAAGACAACAGGCCCTGAAATCTGGGAAGACACAGATGGAAAGGTAGACATGTTCATCGCTGGTGTCGGAACAGGTGGAACAATCAGTGGTGTCGGAACATACCTTAAGGGCAAGAATAAGGACATCAAAGTAATCGCAGTCGAGCCAAAGGGATCTCCAGTTCTCTCCGAAGGACACCCAGGCCCACACAAAATCCAGGGTATCGGAGCAGGCTTTGTCCCTAAGACTTTGGACACTTCCATCTATGACAAGGTAGTCACAGCTACAGAAGACGAGGCTTACAAGGCTGCAAGAGACATGGGAAGAAAGGAAGGAGTCCTTGTAGGAATATCCAGCGGTGCTGCACTAAGCGTAGCCATCGAAGAAGCAAAGAAGGATGAGAACGCAGGAAAGACTATCGTTGTTCTTCTTCCTGATACTGGCGACAGATACTTCTCCACACCACTCTTTGAGGATAAATAAAATGATCTCTACTAAAGGTAGATATGCACTTAGATTCTTGGTCAACCTGTCTCGTCTTGGAAAAGACGGGCAGGCATCACTGAAAGACATTGCAAAAGAAGAAGATATATCAATCAAATACCTGGAACGAATTGCCCATGACCTTTCAAAGAAGGGAATAATCCAAGGCTCCCAAGGAAAGGGCGGTGGATATAAACTAAAAAAGGATGCAGATACTCTCTCCATCTATGAGATACTCTCCGCCGTGGATGAAGAACTCTCTCCAGTGGCGTGTCTCAAGTGTGGTCCATCTGTATGCAACAGGAAAGACAGTTGTCCCACTCTGGGAATATGGAAAGAGTATGGAAAAGTAACCAAAGACTACTTTTCTTCGATTATGCTTTCTTCCCTCTCTTCCTCTTCTTTCAAGGACCAAAACTCAGAATATGAAACAGAATACTTCATCTAACCCTAAAGCAAGTTTTAATGTAACAATTCTCTGCTGTGTCATAATGCTTGGCACAGCTTTTTTTACTTAAGCTCCAAAAGATAATACAAGACGCTTATTCTTTCTTTTTGTGATGATTTTTCCTAACAAGATAGTCCCAAGACATTTTTGATGCTATCATATTCCTATGGCTTACGAAGTTACCGCAACCAGAAAAAGACCTCAGGATTTTGAAAAACTTGTAGGACAAGAATTTGTAGTGTCCACACTGGAGAACGCAATCCAAGAGGGACGCATTGCCCATGCTTATCTCTTTTCAGGTCCAAGAGGCGTTGGAAAGACAAGCTCTGCCAGACTTTTGGCAAAGGCTCTTAACTGTGAAAGAGGAATGAGTGCACATCCATGCGGAGAGTGCTCTTCTTGCCGTGAAATAGCATCTGGAACAAGTGTAGATGTCATCGAAATCGACGGTGCATCAAATACATCTGTCAACGATATCAGGGCTATAAAGGAAGAAGTCTTGTTCCCTCCCCAGTCTTCCCGTTACAAGATCTACATCATAGACGAAGTCCATATGCTCTCCACTTCTGCTTTCAATGCCCTGTTGAAAACAATCGAAGAGCCACCTGAGTACATTATCTTTATTTTCGCCACCACGGAACTTCAGAAAGTCCCTGCAACCATAAGATCCCGTTGCCAGCAGTTCAGGTTCCAGCTTATTCCACAGGAGTTGATACAATCTTGTCTTAAGAGCGCAGCAGATGATCTCTCCATAGAAGCAGATGAAGACGCTCTCTTCTGGATAGCAAAAGAGGCCACAGGAAGCATGAGAGATGCTTATACTCTCTTCGACCAGGTGGCTGCATTTTCAGGTAACCACATAACTCTTCAGAAAATCAGGGAAAGACTTAATCTTGCTGGATTTTCAAAAATCAGTGAGATAACATCCCTCTCTGTATTCGGCTCTCCTGAAAAGGCTTTGGAAGAACTCTCCGGACTCTTTGAAGCAGGTGTCTCTCCTGAGCAGATAGTAAAAGACAGCGCAGATTTCTTCAGGACCATCCTTCTTTATAAGACAGGAATAAGACGCCCTTCTCTACTAGGAGTTTCAGAAGACGATATACCAAAAGACTTGGTGGAGGCTCTCTCCAAGGAACAGATTGAAGCAGCACTGAAGGCAGAAATGGATTTATATAGAGATATGAGATACTCCATATCCCCTCGCTTTGAAGTGGAACTTATGGTATCTCGTCTCTCATCCCTTTCTTCCCTTGTATCAGGAGAATCTCTGATAGAAGAGATAAAGAAAATGAGGGAAGGCATCGCAGAAGGCAAGGTCATAGTCAAAAAAAAAGCTGAGAAAGTAATAGTAAAAGAGACTTCAGTCACAACCATTGCTACTCCTTCCATAGAAGAAAAGAAGGAGCAACCTGCGGTAGTTGAAGCAAAAACTGAGGAAATACCTATTCCAGAAGCCATCGAAACAAAGGAAGAGGAAAAAAAAGAAGAAACACCTCCTTCTCTCATAGATCTCTCTATCATCCCTCTTCTTCAAGATGAACTGCGATATATGGGTAAGACTGTTGAAGCAAGATATATAGCTGCAGCCACAGCCATAGAAGACAATGGTGACAGCACAGTATTGGTCACCATGGGACAAGCCTTCCAATATAACTCACTTCTTCCATCCCTGTCTTATCTCTCCAAAGCACTTAACAAGATAACTGGAAGAAACATAAATATCAGATTGGAACTTTGTGTTCCAAAGAACACGGAAAGAAAGGCATCGCCAAAGATGGAGGCATTGAAATCCATTTTCGGAGGAAATGTTGAGTTCAACGAAGTAAATGTTTTGATGCCTGAGAAGATTGAAAATACTGAGAAAGAGGAGAAACCTAATGATGAACAATCCCTACGAATTTATGAAGCAGATGGGGACTCTGGAAGCCCAGATGAAGACGATTAAAGAACAGCTCCCCACCATCACAGCAACAGGAAACGCAGGCGCTGGGATGGTTGAAGTCACTGTCAACGGTGACCATAAAGTTGTCTCTATTAATATTAATGATATTATGCTTGCTCCAGAAAATAAGGGAATGATCGAGACTATTGTCGCCTCAGCCTTCAATGATGCCAACGACAAGCTTACTTCTGCCATTGAAGACTTCACCAGAAGACAACTTCAGAACCTAGGTCTTGGAGGATTCAACGCATGACAGCTATTGATGAACTGGTAAAGCTTCTGAAGAAGCTTCCCGGAATGGGAGAAAAGTCCGCCACAAGACTTACCTATCATCTCTTAGCCACAGACAAGAACTTTAATAAGTCTCTGGGAGAAGCCATATCCTCAATCCAAGACAAAATCCATCCTTGCCCCATCTGCGGATGCTACAGCGAGGGTGAAAAGTGTCCATACTGCGATGATGACAAACGAGACAAATCCATTCTTTGCGTGGTGGAACAGGCCCAGGATACAGTATCAATTGCTCAGTCAGGAGTATATAACGGTCTCTTTCATGTTCTTGGAGGAGCTATCAACCCTATTAATGGAATTGGTCCCAGCTCCTTGAGACTAAAGGAACTCAAAGAGAGAATTGCTACAGGAGAATTTAAGGAAGTCATCATCGCCACTAACCCCACAGAGGAAGGTGACACCACAGCTCTGTACATCAGGCAGCTATTGTCTCCATTTGAGAACATCACCCTCACCCGCCTTGCATCTGGCATCCCTATTGGAGGCGACTTGGGTTATGTGGACAAGATGACTTTAGCTCGTTCAATGAGAGGTAGAATCAAGCTCTGATAATCCAGCTTTAATCAGGATCACCAAGACTCCAATAATAACCAAAAAGAGTGAAGGGAACATCAAAAGGTGAGGCTTAGTGAAAAAGATGGAACGGGCTTCGGAGAGAAGAGCACCAAGCGTTGGAATAGATCTGTCTATTCCGATTCCTAAAAATGAGAGTGCAGACTCAGAGAGTATAGATGTCATCATGACTGTGGCCCACTCTTCTCTCATAATTGGAAACAGGGAAGGAAGAATGTGAAAGAACACTATCCTTCCCTTTTTTAATCCTAAAGCCTCCAAGGCGGTGATGTAATCTTCCCCCTCTATCTCCTTTACCTTCGTCTCCAACACCCTGAGGGAGGAGAATGTACAGCTTATTATCAAGGCCGTTGTGACACTGATCGCGCTTCCCCCGAAAAAAGAAGCGAATAAGAGTCCTATCAAGACAGTAGGAATAGACTTAAAGGCTGAGACAAGGGATAGAAGAACGGCCTGGATAGTCTTATTTCTAAAAGAAAGAAGCGCCAACATACTGGCCAATAAGACAGAAAGCGTTGAGACAATTCCGCTGATACAAATAGAAACCACAGTCGCAAAACATACTCTCTGAAATAAATCCCTTCCCAAGGTATCACAGCCAAAGACATGGAAACGGGACGGAGTCTCAACCCTCAAGTTTCCATTAACTTCCCCTCTTCCCATGAAGATGAGACAGAATAATAGGAGGGCACATAACAATACAAAACCTGTCTTAAGCTTTCTCATCCGCCCTCCTTCTCCTTGGATCAACTAAATCAGAAGCTATATCTGACACAAGGAAAACAAAGGATACAAGAAAAGCCACAACCATCACGCATACACAGACCAGAGCTACATCCCTCTCCAAGGCTCCCTTGACCATCAGTGACCCCATACCTGGAAGAGCAAATACATTTTCAACCACTGCGGATCCCCCGAAGGCTGAGGCAATGCTATCTGAAACCAGGGTGAAAAACACAGGAAGAGAAGGCTTGAGGGCAGAAGAAAGAATAAGCCTATTCTCTTTCACTCCCTTTGAAAGGGACGTGTTGGTATAAGGCATATCAAGGCTCTCTTTCAGCGTTGTATACATAATCCTCATCATGATTGAGGAATGAAGGAACGAAAGTGTCAAAGAAGGAAGAAAAAGTGACCTAAAATGTAATAAAAAGCCATTATTTATTCTAGAATACCCAGAAACAGGAAATAGTTTTAACCACAAACTAAACACAACTACTAGTATTAATGATGTTAAAAAAGAAGGAAGAATAAGAAAAATAGAGAAGATTACTGTAATAGTCTTACTTCCTTCCGGTCTTCTTTTTCTTAAAGAGAAGTAAACGAAAATAGAAGAGAAGAGGGCTGAAAACAATATCGAATAAAAGGAGAGAGAAAGTGTTACAGGAAGCCTATCGAAGATTACTTTTCTTATCTCTTCTCCTCCTATCGTATTTCCCCACTCTAAAGTAAAAAATGC
>JALFYG010000058.1 GCA_022784805.1 Spirochaetales bacterium | reverse complement strand
GGAAAGATAACCAGCGCTCCTGCGGAACACAGGAGTACAAAGGTGGAGAGAATGTCAGACTTCTCAGCATTCAATAATGCTGAAAGCAGTTCTCAACGAAGCCTGGAAGCTGGCACCCTTTAGGGTGGCGGTAGTTCACATAGCTTCCAGGAATGGTACACCGATCAATGCAAAGCCATTCTTCATTACCACGCTGATCATGTAGCAGAGCATTACTCTCGCCTTCACCAATTCTTTGGTCTCAGCATTGAGGATGCGGTTATCGTGATAGTAGTGGCTGTATGTCTTGGCCAGGTCATACAAGAAGCCAGCGATGACAGATGGGTCAAAGTTCATGGCAGCCTTTTCAACTACCTCTGGGAAGCTATCCACAAGCTTCAACAACTCTTTCTCATCGTCACCCACCAAGAGTTTTCCATCGAAAGGAACATTCTTTTCTTCCATTTCATCAAACTTTCTAAGAATTGATGAAATGCGGGCACCTGTGTACTGAAGATATGGGCCTGTGTTTCCATTGAAGGAAATAGATTCTTTTGGATTAAAGACCATATCTTTTGTCGGGGAGACCTGCAGGAGATAGTAGTTGAGGGCACCAAGAGCAATCTTTCTACTTGTCTCATCCACGTCATCCACAGCATCTTCTCTGTTCTTGCTTTCGATTTCTGCCTTGGCAAGAGCTGTAAGTTCCTGCAAAAGGTCATCGGCATCTACGACAGTTCCTTCCCTACTCTTCATCTTTCCATCAGGAAGGTTGACCATACCATAAGAAAGGTGATGGAGTTCCTTTGCCCAGTCATAACCAAGAAGACCAAGGCAGTGGAAGAGGACTGTGAAGTGATACTTCTGCTCTGAAGCAACAACATAAATAAGGGAATCGAAAGGCCAGTCCTCATGACGGCGGATAGCTGTTCCGATATCCTGTGTCATATAAAGGGATGTTCCATCCTTACGAAGAAGGACTTTCTTATCTAGTCCGATGGAAGCAAGGTCAACCTGTACACTGCCGTCTTCTTCCTTCTGGAAGACACCCTTTTCCAGTCCCTTCAGGACTTCATCCTTACCAAACTTATAAGTCTCAGACTCATAGTAGTACTTATCGAAGGAGATGCCCATGTTCTTGTAGCTTTCAGCCAAGCCTTCGAGAGTCCAGTTGTTCATCTTCTGCCAGAGAGCTCTTACTTCTTCGTCTCCGTTTTCCCAAGCCCTCAACATTTCCTGGGCCTTCTCACCTGGATCCACCCAATCAGGATTATTTACGCAATCAGGGTTATTCTTCTTCTCTTCTTCAGCTTCCTTTTCCCATTGGGCAAAGCGGACATAGTAGCGGCCTACGAAATGGTCTCCCTTTTCACCTGTTGACTCTGGAGTTTCACCATTTCCAAAGGTCTTATAAGCAAGCATACTCTTACAGATGTGGACACCTCTGTTGTTGATGAGGTTTACCTTCATAACTTCAGAGCCCTGGCTCTTGATAAGGGCGGCGACAGATTCTCCGATGCTGTCGTTTCTCATGTGCCCAAGATGAAGAGGCTTATTTGTATTAGGACAAGAGAATTCGACCATTGTCTTTCTTCCCTTGAGTTTTTCACTCTTACCATAAGCGTCACCCTTTTCTTCAACTTCATTTAATATAGAAGAAGAGAGAGCGGAGATATCCAGCTTGACATTGAAATAAGGCCCGGCAAGGATAACCTCTCCCATTGGGTGGTCTTCACCCATTCTTGCATAGAGATCTTCGGCGATATCTTTTGGTGATTTCTTTGCAGCCTTGGAGTATGGGAACATTGGGAAAGCCACATCTCCCATCTCCCTCTTTGGTGGAACTCCCATTGAAAGAGGAGCTATGTCGTTTGTTCCCAAATACTCCTTAAGGGAGTTCTCAAGAAATTCCTTCCATTCGTTTTTTAATCTTGAAAGCATATATACCTCAATCTGATGATAACTCAGAGATTATTTGCAGTGAACTATTACACCAATAAGGATGGTATCTTTCAGATTGGTTTATGTAAAGTATCAGAGTCTGATGCTTACTTCTCCGCTTGAGAGGGCTTCGATGCTTCCGTCTCCATATTTCACGACCAGGTGGCCATCTTTATCGATTCTGAGAGCATGGGCACACTTTCTTTCGTTCATCCTTATTACATAGATGTCTTTGTCTGTTACAAAGCACTTCTTTCTGTATTCTTCCAAAAAATCTATCTTCTGTGCCTTGATTATTGCCTTTGCGCACTCACTGATCACTTCCACCCTCTGCACCTTGCTTTCCCCTGTGGGATAGAAGGATGTGACGATATCTCTGATGGATGGAGAAAACTCTTCGCTTTTTGTCTTAAGGTTGATTCCGCATCCAACGACTACTTGGCTTATTCCTCCTTCCTCCATGTTCACAATACCTTCGGTCAATATTCCTACAGCCTTTTTGTCATGGATATACACGTCGTTCACCCATTTGATGGATGTCTCTATTCCTGTAAGGCGCTCCATTACATCAGATATCGCCCAAGCGGCAGAAATGGTAAGGAGGGAAGGAGAAGCTATCTCATCCCCGGAGAGGACCAAAGAGAAATACACGCCTCCACGGGGAGACTCGAAGCTTCTTCCAAGCCTTCCTCTTCCTCCGCTCTGCTTTGATGTACATACCAAGAATGGGGGCTTAATGCCTTCTCCCGCCATGCGCTTGGCGTCCATATTCGTGGAGACGGTTTCAGGTAAATAATAGCCTTTGATGCCGCTTCCATCTAAGAAAATATCCAATGACTCTTGTGAAAGAATATCATTTTTTCCATCTAATCTATATCCCTTATGTTTCACCGCTTCTATCATATGGCCCTGGTCCAAGAGAGATGAGACAGCCTTGCTTATGGCCATCCTTGATACGCTCAATGCATTCGCCATCATCTCTCCACTGACAAATTTCCCTTCGTTTTCATTTAGTATCTGCAATACCTGAGATTTTGTATCCATGAGAGTAATCTAGAACTATCGAGAGAGTTTGTAAACCTAATTCTGAGTTTGGTTGACTATTATTTTGTAAGAAAACTATTCTTTAGCCATGATAATGCTTATTTCTTTATTTTCAGCTCTTGTAGCAGCAGGTGCGTTTATCAGGATACCGATGTTTCCTGTTCCAATGACATTACAGACACTCTTTGTCTTCTTGGCGGCTCTTCTTCTGCCTCCTCTTTCCTCCTTCTCCTCTATCCTCATATATATTGTATTGGGAGCAATAGGACTTCCTATCTTCACATCAGGCGGTGGACTCTCTGCTCTCTTGGGACCAACAGGAGGATTTATCTTCGGCTTCCTGCTTTCCGCTCCTATTGGATCATTACTTGCAAAGAAGGAAAGAAACTCTGTTCTATGGAACGTAGTCGTCCTTTTGGTAATGGAAGTCATCATCTATATAATTGGAATTGTCTGGCTCAAAGTGAAACTTGACACCACTTGGGCAAAGGCAATTGCAACAGGACTTACTCCATTTATCATTGGAGACGCAGTGAAGATTGCCTGTGCTTCCATCTGTGGCAAGCTATTGTATCCAGAGACACTTAAGCTCAGGGCAAAACTTGATAGAAGAGAGAAGGAAGAATGATGGAAAGATAATGGTGAAAAGTGTAAAATAAAGCCATGAAATTTGACTACTCACCATTTCTTGATGATTACGTAGCTTCCTTTGATAGGACTAAGGGTTCGTTTGAAGAAAAAAACCTTCTTTTACCAAGTATCGATAGCATCAGAAGTATGATGAATGAATTCCTTTCCCTTCTCTTTCCAGGGGGAGAGGAATTTTCTTCTCCCGGAATGTTGAAAGGCGTCGTCTCCAGACACATGGAGGCTGCCTCTGACTTGTTGTATCAATGCTCTAAGATAGCATGGAGAACACAGGTGGAGAGAAAAGAAGCATCAGCGAAAGCAAAGAACGCCACTTCTGTGCTTCTGAAATCCCTTCCTGATCTGAGAGCGATGCTGAAGAAAGACGCAGAAGCTGGATTTATCGGGGACCCTGCTGCAAAGAATGTATCTGAGATTATTCTTTCTTATCCTGGCTTCAAGGCTGTTGCAGTCCATAGACTGGGACACTTATTGTTCTCACTTGGAGTGCCATATATTCCAAGAATGCTTAATGAGATAGTCCACTCTGATACTGGAATAGACATCCATCCAGGGGCAGAGATCGGGGAACGTTTCTTCATTGACCATGGAACTGGTGTAGTAATCGGAGAGACAACCATCATTGGAAATAATGTCAAAATCTACCAAGGTGTCACCCTCGGTGCCCTCTCATTTCCTAAGGATGCCTGCGGAATGCTCCTGAGAGATATTAAGCGCCATCCTACAATCGAAGACAATGTGACAATCTACGCCAACGCATCTGTTTTGGGCCCTATCACTGTAGGTGAAGGCTCTGTCATCGGCTCCAACGCATGGGTCAAGGAAGACATCCCTCCTTACTCAAGAGTTCTGCCTTCCTCAGTGGAAACAAAGATTATTCAACGGAAACTTCGAGAGGAAAAATCGAAGTGATTCTTCCCTTATATAAGCCGCCTTCAGTGATCAGAGTGTCATTGGGGGCGATCATTTTTGCCTTCAGGTAGTTGCCTGTTGTGCCTTCTCCATTTTTCTCGGCAATAATCTCCACGCTCTT
>JALFYG010000054.1 GCA_022784805.1 Spirochaetales bacterium | reverse complement strand
GGAAAGATAACCAGCGCTCCTGCGGAACACAGGAGTACAAAGGTGGAGAGAATGTCAGACTTCTCAGCATTCAATAATGCTGAAAGCAGTTCTCAACGAAGCCTGGAAGCTGGCACCCTTTAGGGTGGCGGTAGTTCACATCCCTGCTTCAGTTCAAGGCTACTGGGATATATTGACCTACCCATCGGGGCATATGATCTATATCGGCAACGATAACATTAAGGCCCTTGTGGATGACATCAGATTATTTTTAAGCGGAAAGAAGCCGGAGTAAGAAATGAAGTTTGTATTCAATAAAGAAAAGAATGATGAAATTCGTCGCATGCTGATGATGCAGCCCACTGTAAAGGAATCAGAAGAACTTTTGAAGAAAGATGAAACCAATCCATATGCTTGGTATGTCATGGGTACGGCTCTTTCACTTGAGAAAAAAAAAAGATGAAGCCATCGATGCCCACTGCACAGGAATTGCATATGCACCATTTTACGTTCCAAATTACTTTGGACGTGGCAGAAGGCACAACGTCAAAGGCGAATGGAAACAGGGACTGGCGGATTTTGTTCTCTGTACACAGCTTGAGCCCCAGAATTGGACATATTGGTACTATAGGGCTACTACGGAAAACATTCATGGCATGACAGAGGAAAGTGTCGATGACTTCAAGGAATGCCTCAATATAACACGCCCTGGCGACCAGTATCCTCTTGGCGACTGGCTTTACACTACTCTTTGTTCTCTTGGCAGGTTCGAAGAAGCTGAAGATATTCTAAAGCGTATTGCTGATGACGCAGAGTGTGAGACAATGGATTATGGTTACAAGAGATGCGTCCAGCTTTACAAAGGAATCGTAAAACCGGAAGAGTTTATCAACATACCTCTTTTTGAAGAGAAGATGCTTAAGAGACCAAACAGAGTCGAACTGGAAATCACTGGCATGTATTGGGGGCTCTACTGGTTCTGGATGAATAAGGGAGACGAAAAGAAAGCAGACGAAGCTCTTCTCGAACTCTTGAAGCATGATATGTTCCCAACAGCTTTTGCTTATCAGAAAGGAACAAATCTTGCAAAAAAGAAAGGACTTGTCTAAGAAATATCTCTAAAGCAAGATCAAGGGGTGGCTGTTACAATAGTCACCCCATAATACTGTTCTATCTATATGGCAATTAATTAAGACAACAAGGTACATAAGAAAATAAACCGAAAGATGCACTGCCTAATCTTTTAATTTTTCTATTTATCCAATGGGTCAAGAATTATTTCCCAATATCCATTTGATTTTGAGCCTATTCTTTTCAAGAAACCTTTATCAGAAAGTCTACCCAAAGAACGTTGCACCGTTCGAACGGTCTTTCCAACCTCTTTGGATATTTGCTCTCTTGTTTTTGCAGGATCTGATTTTAAAGAATTTAACACTGCAATATCTGTTGCAGACAGTTTTTCTTTTTCATGTTTTATAGTGACATTATCAGTGACATTTTTGGAGACATCTCTCCTCTGCAAGAAAAATGAGAATCCACCATGCGAAGATTTATAAGAACACTTTGATCCAGAAGCATTACACAAAGCATATGTTTTTCTGAACCCACTGCCAAAAACCTCAACATCTTTACTTTTGTATAAGGTATTCAAAATCACCCTGTTTCGAGGCATCGATTTGATATGATCTGTAGCAAACATTTCAGGAGATAGACCGGAAGGAAATTCTCCTGGATTATATATTTCAACGACTGTAGGAGTGATATCGATTTCATGTTCCGTAATCCCCCTATAGTCAGCATGAGCAAAGGAATTCACGAGTATTTCTCGTATGGCTTCAATTGGGATTTCAGGAACTTCAATCCTTGACACAGCATCATTCTGTTCTACTCTCCAATTAATGTGTTCTTTAATGTATTGGAAAGATTTATCCAATAGATTATAAATATTGCCTTCGAAACGATTAATATCAGAAAAACTAATCCTTTCATCCGTGAAGTAGACGGCTGTTTTCAAGACAACAGGTCTTCTATTTGAGAAAAGATAATATCCTGCATTAGTCAGTTTTCCTTCTTCAAGTAAACCAAGACCACTGAGGAGAGCTGCCTCGTCATAAAATGGTAACTCCTGGATTCTCCCGCAAGAAGTAGCTTTTTTGTAAAAAGTACGGAGGGTATCGGAATCTATCGATTCTAAACCATAGGCAGTAAGATGATTTTCCCAAAGAGATCCTACATCAAAAGAAGACATTTCAGAGCGTAATTCATAAGGAGTCATCTCCTCGGTTCTATCATGAACTCTTTTATAGTATCTTCCATTTGCCGAATAAGGCCTCTCCTTTCCAGAAAATTCCACTTTGACAACAGATTTTCCATCCAGCACCACTTCCTGAACGATAGGATAGATGATTGGACGAATCGACTCCAAAACTTTTTTGGCTATATCATTTAGAGTGTTTGCGGATACTTGTTGACCAATTACTTCACCATTTGGCAAAACACCAAAATATAAAGTTCCATATCCATGCTTGTTTAACATGCTGGCTATATTGGACATCGCTTTTTCAATCTCTGCTGTCGTCTTTTTAAACTCTAAAGTTTCACTTTCATTACCTAGATTCAAAATAATATAAATTATGTCACTATGAATGTCACTATGAATGTCACTATGTCACTTTGAATGTCACTTAACGCATCAGGTTTGCTTTTGTATAGCGGACCGTGAACATCATTACTAACAAGTATCCAATTTGACGTACAAAACCTTTGACCAGGGGCTAAGTCTTTTCGGAGCATCTGAATCCTTCTTCTCCTTTGGTAGCCATCCGTAAGATGAAGCTCATATTCGTATGGAAAAGAGAGAGTATCGAAGGCAACTATCTGATATGCTCTCTGCTGATAATGAGGATATTCATCCATTCTTTATAAGAAAGCCTCTGTTAGCCACAAATACAGTGTACAATTGAAAAAACACCTTCCCGCAGAAATAGAGATGAAATATCTTCGATGATATTAGATCTGCTCTTCGATAAAGGTGACATGTCATCAAATGAGATATCACAATCTCTAGGATATAAGACCCTAAACAATACAATGAGAGAAATAATCGGCTCATTGATAGAGGATGGTAAGATCTACTATCTCTATCCGGATAAGCCCAAAAGCCGTAATCAGAGATTGTGTATCAAAAAATGAACAACCCCAACTGATACATAGTTCAGATTAGATATCGAGCGATGTACTCTTTTGTACTACCACAGGATTTTGATTTATATAGGCATATACATGTTTCATTTACTGTTTCCTCAATGGTCGGTCCATCCGGCCTCTACTGCTTTTACACAGTTATCTGCTTTTCAGGTCTACAAACCTGATGGCTTTCGGATTTGACAACCCGGACAACTGTATGCCTGGTGAAAGATAATAGAATCCTTCAATTTGGTTTAAACCACACTTATTACACACTTTATTCAACGTTTTATTCCACACTAATTGATTTTCCAATAACCTGTCTTCTTGCTTCCTACTCTTTCTACTATTCCTTTTTCCTTCAATTCATTAATAATCGTTCCTATTCTGGTTGTACCTATTCCTGTGATCTCTGAGAGTTCTTTCTGAGTAAATGTCGGATTATTCTTTAAAGCCATCAGAACCTTTATAGTTGTATCAGAAAGACCTACGGTATCGATTTGCTTCATTGATGGAGTAAAAGCAAAAGGTATTGTGACAATGATATAATTATCTTCTATTTTGAAGGCATCTTTTCCATATTTATCTACTATGACAATATTCCCATGCCCAGTTTGTTCAATAATATTTAGCTGCCCCATTATCTTAAATAGACCAATATTAATTGGATGAGATATACCACTGTAGAATTCTTCCTTTGTGTAACCATAAGGCAATCCACCTGTTGAGATAATTTCAATCCTGTCATCGTATATATATATTGCCGGAGGAATGTTCTTTATCCACTTGTTGTGAACACAGGCATTTGTCCAAGCTTCTTCAAATGCATGGGAGTCAAATAGTTTAACTTCCTTTCTTTCCATGCCAGACTCAATATCAACTCTGGTTTCATTTAGAGACAACACATAATTATTGGCTTCAATCATTGCAGAGATAATACACTTATAGCCATACTCATTTCGCATTATCATTTTTGTTTTGTCTCTTCCTGCGAATCTGACCACTTTTATTGAAGCATCATTGTTATCTGAGAGAAGGTATGCAAGCATATTGTACTTACCATTCAATAACAATCCTTCGTTGGAAAGAAAGTTGGATTGGTTTATCGTCAATCCATTCTTAACGAAATAATACTTAAGCATGTTGAAAGAAAGATCTTGATTGAGTGATTCAATTGATTCAAGAGAAGATCTTTCAGAGTCAAAAAATAATTCTCCCAGCAAATCTGGATCTATTTTCTTATTCGAAGAACCCACTCTAATTCTGTAATCCCCAGAACTAGAATACGGTTTTCTATTACCTTTTGCCAAAACATGGATTATCTTTTTCCCTTCATAGTCTTCAAGGATAATCGTAGGTACAATTGACGGCTTTAGTATTTCAGATATTCTAACTTCTACTTTTTTTATTGTTTCCGCCCCTATCTGCCCCTTCAGCCCTATTACATCACCTTCATTGGAGACACCAAAGAATACCTCTGCTTTTCCATGTTTGTTGAGCATTGCTGCAATTGTCTCTATTCCTTTATCTAATTCTGACAACGATGTCTTAAACTCATAAAACTCAGTCTCAATGGGATTGACAATATTTAATTTCATTAATTCTTCCTTAATGCCATTATAACTCAGTTCCCAAAAATAAACCACACTTATTACACGCTTTATTCAACGCTTTATTCCACATCTGATTAACAAAAAAAATTATTCTTATTAATTATGAAGGATGAATTACATTTTGAGTGGGATCCGACTAATGCTTTAATTAATAAGGAAAAACACCATATTTCCTTTGAAGAAGCTCAGACATTTTTTTGGGATGAAAATGCACTTCTAATTTCAGATCCGGACCATTCATCAGAAATAGAAGATCGATTCATTCTTCTTGGATTGAGTCAAAACTTAAATCTGCTGGTTGTGTGTCATTGTTATATTAAAGATGCTACAATTCGTTTAATATCCACCCGAAAAGCTGACAAAAAGGAATCAAGACAATACGAGGTGAGACTATGAGAGATGATTATGATTTTTCAAATGCAATCAAGAATCCTTACTCTGATAGACTTAAAAAGCAAGTTACAATACGACTTGATGACGTTGTAATAACATTCTTCAAAGCTATGTCAAAAGAAACAGGAATGCCTTATCAAAACATAATCAACTATTATCTTTTAGATTGTGTGAAAGAAAACAAAAAGATAAAGATTTCTTTCTCTGATCAAGAATAAGAAAGATAGAATAGAAGTAAAAATTAAGGCTGCCCAAACTTGAATCGGACAGCCTTTTTTTCAATATGGAGTCATTTAGTTCTTCTTTGACAAGAACTCATCGATTGCCTTGGCAGCAACCTTACCGGCACCCATAGCAGAAATAACTGTAGCAGCGCCTGTAACAGCGTCTCCACCAGCATAAACTGCTTCACGGCTTGTAAGACCATCTTCGTTTACGATGATACCACCATGAGCGTTTACTTCAAGACCCTTTGTTGTGTTCTTGATAAGTGGGTTTGGAGATGTTCCGATAGCC
Organism: Spirochaetales bacterium; assembly: GCA_022784805.1. Lineage (GTDB taxonomy): Bacteria > Spirochaetota > Spirochaetia > Sphaerochaetales > Sphaerochaetaceae > Ornithospirochaeta. The sequence goes on along the minus strand of JALFYG010000054.1, from coordinate 15,000 downwards.
ATGATGACTGCATCGACATCGAGAACAAACTCGCTTCCTTCTACAGGAATTGGTCTTCTTCTACCCTTTGCATCTGGTTCACCAAGCTGCATCTTGATGCACTTGATTCCTGTTACACAACCATTCTTAGGATCTCTTGGGTTCTCAGGATTATTGTATCCGAGGATCTCGACAGGGTTGTCCAAGAGCTGGAAGTCGATTCCTTCTTCCATTGCATGCTCGACTTCTTCCTTTCTTGCAGGAAGTTCCTGTAATGATCTTCTGTAGACAATGTAAACGTGCTCAGCACCAAGTCTGAGAGCTGTTCTGGCAGCATCCATTGCAACGTTTCCACCGCCGACGACTGCAACCTTTCCACCCTTCATGATAGGAGTATCTGGATCATCAAGATAAGCCTTCATGAGGTTAGATCTTGTGAGGAATTCATTTGCAGAGTATACGCCCTTGAGAGCTTCACCTGGGATGTTCATGAAGTTTGGAAGACCAGCACCGGAGCCAATAAATACAGCTTCATAGCCTCTATCGAAGAGTTCGTCGATAGTAAGAGTCTTACCAATGACAACGTTAGTGTCGATGTCGACGCCAAGAGCCTTGAGGCCTTCTACTTCCTTTGCAACGATTGACTTTGGAAGTCTGAACTCAGGGATACCATAGACAAGAACACCACCTGCTGTGTGAAGAGCTTCGAAAACAGCTACCTTGTAGCCCTTCTTAGCCAAGTCACCAGCACATGTGAGACCTGAAGGACCAGATCCTACAACTGCAACCTTGTGTCCGTTTGGCTCTGGAGCAACGACTTCTGCCTTGCTGTTTGCATTGTGATAGTCAGCGACGAATCTCTCGAGTCTTCCGATTCCAACTGGCTCGAACTTGACGCCGAGAGTACACTTGCTCTCACACTGAGATTCCTGAGGACATACTCTTCCACAAACTGCAGGAAGAGAAGAAGACTTTGTGATGACTTCATAAGCGCCTTCGAAATCTTCTTCCTTGATGTGGGAAATAAACTCAGGGATGCTGATGTTTACAGGACAGCCCTGTACACATGGCTTTGTCTTACAGTTCAAGCATCTCTTTGCTTCATCAACTGCAGTCTGCATGTCATAGCCAAGTGCTACTTCCTTAAAGTTATGTGCTCTTACTTCTGGTGCCTGTGTCGGCATCTCATGTTTCTTTGGATTAATAGGCATTTTCAGTCTCCTCCCTCAGGCATTCTTGAAAAGATTACATGTCTCTTCATGAGCATGGCGCTCGAAATCGAAGTACATTCTTCCTCTGCTCATGGCTTCATCGAAGTCAACTTCGTAGCCATTGAAGTCAGGTCCGTCAACACAAGCGAACTTGGTGACTCTCTTTCCATCCTGATTGAGAGTAAGACGACATCCACCACACATACCTGTTCCGTCGATCATGATTGGGTTCATGGATACTGTTACAGGAACACCGAATGGCTTGGCTGTAGCAACGACAAACTTCATCATGATGACTGGTCCGATTGTGATGATCGTATCGAACTTCTCGCCACTTTCAAGCATTTCCTTGAGAGGAACAGTTACGTTTCCGTGTCTGCCATAAGATCCGTCATCAGACATTACGACAAGGCGGTCTGAAGCTTCTCTGAACTCATCTTCGCAGATCAAAAGATCCTTGCTTCTGAATCCGATGATTGATGTGACTTCAGCTCCAAGTCTGTGGAATTCCTGAGCAACAGGCATAGCAATTGCACATCCTACTCCACCACCGATGATACAAACCTTCTTGATTCCTTCTGTATGAGTAGGAACACCAAGTGGGCCGACGAAGTCCTGGATGTATTCGCCTTCATTCTTATGGTTAAGTTTCTCGGTTGTAGCACCTACAATCTGGAAGATGATCTTGACTGTGCCATCTTCTGTGTTGCAGCCTGCAACTGTCAATGGGATTCTCTCACCATTTTCGTCTACGCGAAGGATGATGAACTGACCTGGCTTGGCCTTTTCAGCCACGAGAGGTGCCTCGATTTCCATCTGTGTAACAGTTGGATTCAAATTCTTTTTTCTTACAATCTTGTACATAACCAACTCTCTATTCGTTTTTAGTTTGAATTTGCTTTATTCAGGCCCGATAGTGGTTCATCAAGCCATCAATACAATAATATCGATAAAACTTTAATTGGTAAACACTAGAGGAATAAAACACACAAAAAGGACACCCGAATAATTGTTCTCAATAAGATGGGAGAAGAACATTACTTATAGGATGAAGTTCAACAAGAAAAATGATGAATCATGTTTTTCATAACCAGCAATCTTTAAGAGAAATTATTGAAAGGCTTAAAACCTTAATGACAGACAACAGAAAGACTCTATGCCAAATACATAGCTATTCGAATATGTAAGAAAAATATACATCTAAGTGCTTAGATGAGGACTTTTACACTTTTTCGTCGTAAAAAGTGTTAACTAACAACAGAAATTCGTCGTAAAAAATGTTATAATATGAAAAACTATACTAGATTATTATGATGGAGATGTCTGTATGTACCGAACTGCCATTGAACAACTATTAAAGTGGAAACAAAGTAAATACCGCAAGCCTTTAATCATAGAAGGTGCACGTCAGGTGGGTAAGACTTGGCTGATGAAAGAATTTGGTAAGACGGCATATGCAGATACCGTTTATATCAATTTTGATTCTAACTCTAGAATGTCGGAGCTATTCTCATCTGATCTTGATACAGACCGTTTGATTAGGGGATTGGAACTATATATAGGTCGAAAAATTAACCCGAATAATTCTTTGCTCATTTTTGATGAAGTACAGGAAGTTCCCAGAGCACTCACGTCCCTCAAATATTTTTATGAAAATGCCCCAGAGTACCATATTGTATGCGCTGGCTCGCTTTTGGGCATTGCCTTACATCCAGGGACTTCTTTCCCTGTTGGAAAGGTGGACTTCTTAAAACTATATCCCCTTTCTTTCAAAGAATTTTTGATGGCAACCGATAGAGAGCAATTTGCTGAACTTCTTGATAGTCGAGACTTCCAGATGATCACAGCCTTTAAAGAGACTTATATAGATGCATTGAAGCTTTATTATTATGTTGGTGGAATGCCAGAAGCTGTTCAAAGTTTTAGAGATAATAAAGACTTCAACGAGGTACGTGAAATACAAAAGCGAATTCTAGAAGCTTACGAACAAGATTTCTCCAAGCATGCTCCAAACGAAATCGTACCTAGACTCCGCATGCTATGGAACGGCATCCCATCACAGCTAGCAAAAGAAAACAAAAAGTTCATCTATGGCCTTATTCGTGAAGGAGCGAGAGCAAAAGATTATGAAACTGCGATTATGTGGCTCACCGATTGCGGTCTCGTTCACAAAGTCAGCCGTGTCAATGCTGCACATATTCCGCTAAAAGCATATGAGGACTTGAAAGCATTTAAGCTCTTTGTGGTTGACGTGGGACTTCTAGGTTGCATGACAGGACTTCACCAGCACACATTACTCGAAGGCAATAATCTCTTTATTGAGTTTAAAGGTGCTTTGACAGAGCAGTATGTTTGCCAGCAACTAAAAACCATCGATGACTTGGATGTATATTACTACACCAACGACAGAGGTTCCTCTGAAGTTGACTTTGTTGTTAATACTGGTGAGAAGATTATACCTGTTGAAGTAAAGGCTGAAGTCAATCTTAAAGCCAAGAGTCTAAAGACTTATCAAGAGAAATACTCACCGGAAGTTTGTATTCGTACCTCTATGACGGACTACAAAAAAGAAGAATGGCTTATCAATCTACCACTATATGCCATAGATCAGATTGCCAAGATATAACTTTGTTTTCTCTTTATTTTGTGAGCAGACATTAAAAAGCTGGCGGCTAATTATAGCCTTCTGAGATATGTGACGATTATCTATAGCTCTTTTCTTAATAGTGTTTACAACAGAAAGGCGGCCATCACGCCGCCTTCCCGAAACATTAATATGTTGTTTTATTGGACCATCCCAATTACGACTTAGAAGTCTACTTCTGTATCGTAGTAGCAGCACTTGAGAAGCTTAACCATCTCTTCCTGGCTTGGCTGGCGTGGGTTGGAACCTGTGCAAGCGTCGAGGATTGCGTTCTTAGCAATGTCTTCAACTCTCTCAAGGAATACGCTCTCTGGAACGAAGCCCTGCTCACATGGATAGCTGTCAGCGCCATAGTTCTTGATGCAGTGTGGGATGTTGAGGTCATCATTCATCTTTCTGAGGAATGCAATGAGAAGAGCAACCTTCTCGTCGTCATCCTTTCCACCAAGGTGCATGTAGTCAGCGATGACACCATATCTCTGCTTTGCAACTGGATCCTTAGCGTTGAAAGCGATTACCTTTGGAAGGTACATAGCGTTTGCAGCACCATGGATGATGTGTGCACCGTAATCCTGGAAGATAGCACCAGTCTTATGAGCCATTGAGTGAACGATTCCGAGAAGAGCATTTGAGAATGCCTGTCCAGCGAGACACTGAGCAACGTGCATTCTGTCTCTAGCTTCCATATCACCATTGTAAGATGGGATGAGATCCTTCTGGATCATTTCGATAGCATGGATAGCAAGTGGGTCTGTGAAGTCACAGTTAGCTGTAGAAACATATGCTTCAACAGCATGTGTCATAGCGTCCATACCTGTATGAGCAACAAGCTTCTTAGGCATTGTTTCAGCAAGATCTGGGTCAACGATTGCAACGTCTGGAGTGATCTCGAAGTCTGCGAGAGGATACTTGATTCCCTTCTTGTAATCTGTGATGACAGAGAATGCTGTGACTTCTGTAGCTGTTCCGCTTGTTGAAGAGATAGCACAGAAATGAGCCTTCTTTCTCAGCTCTGGCATACCGAAGACCTTACACATCTCTTCGAATGTGATTTCTGGGTATTCATACTTTACCCACATTGCCTTTGCAGCATCGATTGGAGATCCACCACCCATTGCAACGATCCAGTCAGGCTGGAAAGCAAGCATCTTCTCAGCTCCTGCCATAACTGTGTCAACAGAAGGATCTGGCTCAATTCCATCGATAACCATTACTTCCATGCCAGCTTCCTTAAGATATGCTTCTGCTTTGTCAAGGAATCCAAATCTCTTCATGGAACCGCCGCCAACACAGATGACAGCCTTCTTTCCCTTGAATGTCTTCAGTGCTTCCATAGCACCCTTTCCATGATACAAATCTCTAGGTAATGTAAAACGAGCCATATTAGGTCTCCTCCTGAACTATAAATCGTGGTTGAAAATAGTTGGTTATTCTCAACAAACCCCTTATACCACACCAAGAAACAAAAAGCTAGGTTTTTATCGATATCTTTATATTAATATTTAATTTCTTCATAATTCTTCTTTTTTCTTCGAACCTTCAATGGTTCTATTATCTAAAACGTTTATTGAACAATACCTCTGATACATTAAATGAAAGCAGCCATATACAACGGAAGCGTAATAATCCTATCATCACTTACCCCCACATTTCCATCTACAAACTTGTATCCAAATGGTATTAACTTATTCGCCTTCATAACTGAAGAAAGAGAGTTGGAACGTGAATTACTGCTCTTCACTTCAATTGGAATCACGTCTCCATTTTTCTGTATTATAAAATCTAATTCCTTTTTTGAAGTTTCGTTTTTATAGAAATACAATTTATAGTTGTTTTTATATAGAGCATCAGCAACTGCGCATTCATAAATGCCTCCCTTAGTATTTCCTTCCAATGTATTTTCCACGACATGCTGTTTCAGCGAAAAATCCCTCATAGCCATCAACAGTGATAAATCTGTCGTATAAGCTCTGAAGAAATCGTCCCTTGCATAATCTTCTAAATCATATCTTATGGCCGTAACAAGCCTACTCAAATGCACAATATCTGCTTTCAAGAGCCACTCTATACTGGAATAATACTTCTGAGCTCTACCCCCTCTCTCCACTTCTTTATACTGGAATTTATGATTTTCCTTATCCAGAAGCTGTTTCCCCAAAGATAGATAGCACTTCTCTGCCTTGACCTTTTCTTCCGCTGAGGCATAATGTGCAATGTCATATTGATAACCCAAAAGTAGATTCTTTTGAATTCTGTCCACTTCACGAAAGTCTTTTGTATCTACATGCTTCTGTACAGCTTCAGGCATTCCTCCCGTTGCAATGTATTGTCGGAAATACTCCATCATCCGGCTATTGATAGCCTCAGGAATAACACTCTTTGCTTCCAGATAACCTTTGACAAATTCCACCATGTCTTCGCTGACACCCATTCCCCAAAGGAATTCTTCAAAATCAAGGCCATACATTCTAATGTAATCTACGTATCCAACAGGATATGAATCTGCCCTATTGTAATCGATCCCCAAAAGAGAGCCAGATACAATGACATCAAACTGATTATCTATAGCCCAAAATTTGAGAGAGGTAATCGCCTTCTGACACTCCTGGATTTCATCAAGAAAAATTAATGTCTTTCCAGGAACAATCTCCTTTTCAGGGAAACGAAAGCGCATAGACATCACCATATTTTCCACAGTTAAGTCGCCAGAGAATATCTCTGAGGCTGAAGGCGTTTTTTTGAAGTTTATTTCAATTAATTCTTCATATTTAGCTTCTGCAAAACGTTCTATGACATATGTCTTCCCCACTTGTCTTGCACCATAGACTACGAGACATTTCTGATTCTTATTTTTTACCCAATTCTCAATATCTCTTATTGTTTTACGTTTCAACATATTGCACCCTAAATAGTAAAAATTTGCATTAATGACATAATATCAACATTTTAGAATTCTAAAAAGTATAACTTATCAACATTTTAGAAATACTAAGCAACAATAACATACTTTTAGAATAAACTCTAAAATCATTTCTTACACTACCTATAAAGCCGTGAATCCTCATTACAATACTCTTTGGTCATGACTTTATGTTTTTTATTGTTGCATATATCTCATAAATCTAACATTCAACACGTAATGCTTATTTCAAGATTGGCCTAATCAATTTGAAGTATAATAAAGGGGACTGGTCTTTTTTCAATGATGGTGCTTCAGGATGAATTCTTTTCAACTATTTAGTCAATGAAAGCGCTATATACCGATATGCAAAATGAAAAGGAGCTACTGGAAAATGATAAGCTCTTTGGAAAAGTATATTCATTCTCATCTACAAATTAATCTCAATTGATTCAGATAAACTGCCAGAGGCCGGAAAATCCGGCTTCCGACACATAAGTGTAATACTCATTATTTCAATAGGACATCCATATTATCAGAAACAGATTCTGATTATAAAAATAGACCGGTTTTTACGCCGGTCCACAACACGAAAAAGATTTATGTTACTTAAGTAGGACATCCATATCCAACTCTGCCATAACAGAAGGCATAGTGCAGCCCCAAGACTCCAATACCTGAGGATGGGTCTCACCGAAGATTCCAGCTTTCTCGCCTTTATATACTACATATGCAGCACGGCCAGGAATAAATCTTGGGTCATCCTCTACAGGAAGGAGTGTGTACTCTTTTCTGAGGAAATACATAAGAGTCTGGATATAAGAAGCGGCGTCATTGTATCCCATGGAAACATTGGAAGCAAAGAAGCCTACGCTGTTACCTGTATGGGTTCCACTGTTGTCGCTCTCATCCTTTACAGTTACTTTTCCACACTCAAAGATAAGATGTGGATATACTGCATGGCCACTGACACTCTCGCTCTCCAAGAGACATGGGAGGATTGATGGTCTGATGACTTCGTAGTTCTCACTCATTGGGTTGGCGATGAAGACAGCCTTGTCTGGAGAGATATGCATATTGTCGATATACTCTCTCTTGGAACCAAGGTAGTTATACATCATCTCCTGGAAGCCAAGTCCTGTCATAATATCCTTGACCTTTCTTGAGAACTCCTCAACTGGACTCAGTCTTCCCACTGTGAAGTCTGAAGGCATGACAGGAGTAAATTCTCCCAGTCCATGTCCGATCATTACATCCTCTGCAACATCAACTTCATGCAGGAAGTCATTTCTGTACTCAGGACACTCGATGTAAACATACTCATCGTCTGCAACGGCATAGACACCCATCTTTGCAAGGGCAGAGATACACTCATCCTTGGTGAGATCCAAACCAAGAGTCTTTCTGATAGTCTTCAAAGATGCTCTCTGTGGCTCCTGGAAATAGTAAGGGACAGTGATTTCTCTTCCATAAGGAGTATCCTGATTAAGGATTACCTTTACAGGAAGAATCTCAAAGCCCATGTCACTGAGGTCACAAGCAAGAATATTAACAGCAAGCAAAAGGTCATTGAGAATAGGGCCGGAGACTTCAATGAAGAATTCACTGTCTCCTACTTCAACGGCTCCGATGCGGGCTGAGTTGATGACAGGAGGGAATGAGAGAGTCTCATTCTTGTCATCATATAGATATGGGAACTTATCGTAGGAAGAAACGATGTAACCATATTCCTTTCCCTTTGGATGCTTCTCGCAGATCTCTCTCAAGGATAGTTCTTCGTCCATTCCAAGTGGAACAAACTTAGTCTTATCCGGGTCTACTGCTGCATAGTGGACAGGATAGTTGATGAGATTAGAGCGGTAGATACCCATGGCGATGGTCTTTCTCTTTCTTCCGAAGTTGAAGCAAAGCTTCTCCTGGCTCTGGATCAAGTTCACCAAAAGATCATCATCCACTTCCACTCCACGGCAGGCAAAGCCGATGGAATAGTCTCTGATTCCAATTGCAGACTCATCGTCTATGATCACTCTGTTTCCGCTGTCCTTGGATTCTTCTTTTGTTGAGAAGAAATCATAGTAAGGAATCTCGCCTGTCTCATATGTGCTGAGAGCTCTTGCAACTCCTGCAGGAGACCAAAGGTCAGGGCGGTTAGTGTCGTTGAGCTCAATCTTCAAAACCTTGTTCTCAACATCGTGGCCATCAAGTTCAGCCTTTGCAACTGGGAAGATATCGATAAGTTCCTGCTCACTCATCTCCTTACCAAGGAGATTGAAGAATAGTTTTTCAGGTGCATCAATCTTTGGCATTAGTTTCCCCTCCTTGTTCTGACAGATTCAATATTAGGGGTAAAGAGCTCTCTCAGGTCATTGAGGCCCAAGTGCATGAGAGCCATTCTGTCGATTCCAAGACCCCATGCCAATACAGGAACATCAACGCCGAGGCTCTTTGTTACCTCTGGGCGGAAGATTCCTGCTCCACCAAGTTCGAACCATCCAAGAACAGGGTGCTTGATGTGTACTTCGATACTTGGTTCTGTGAATGGGAAGTATCCAGGAACATACTTTACTTCGTCTGCGCCTGCAATCTCCTCAGCAAACATCTTCAAGAGACCAAGAAGGTTTCTGAGGTTAACGTCTTCGCCCAATACGATTCCTTCTGTCTGATAGAAGTCGGCGCCATGAGTAGCGTCAACCTGGTCATAGCGGAAGCATCTGACGACACCGAAGTACTTTCCAGGAACCTTGGCCTTTGTGAGCTGGTGAGCTGAGAGGACAGTACCCTGGCTTCTCAAAACCTGACGGCGTGTAAACTCGTGGTCAAACTTATATCCCCAACCGCGGCTTCCTGTGTCTCCACCGTTTTCGTGGGTCTTTGCTACGCTGCTGAGCCATGGCTCTTCGATTTCTTTGCAGTGTACAGGGTCCTTTACATAGTATACGTCGTGAATGTCACGGGCTGAGTGGAACTGAGGCATGAAGAGAGCGTCTCCATTCCAGAACTCGTTCTCTACAAGTGGACCGTCAAACTCTTCGAATCCCAAGGAAGTGAGCTTATCCTTGACCCACTGGAGATAGTCGCCATATGCATTGTGGCGTCCAGGGATGAGACGGGAAGTAGGGGCGTTGATTCCATATGGACGGAATGATCCATTCTTCCAAGCGCCGGAGGCAAGCATTTCAGGAGTCAAGACACCAAATTCTTCACCTGTGATGTTTGCTTCCAATACAGCCTTCTTTGTCTCCTCACCCTTATCTGTAAGAGCATATTCAACTTCTTCTCTCTCGATGAACTTGAAAGGTGAAGAAGCGGCTCCTCTCTTCTTTGCCATTTGGGAGATGGCTGCCTTCTCTTCTTCAGAAAGCTCGCTTTCTTCAACAAAGCCCTTCTCTATAGCCTTCTTCAAGAGAGCACTCTGTATCTTTACGCTCTCCGGAAGGTCATCCTTGGCAAGTGTAGCCTTCTTCTCTTCATTGAGCTTTGTGACACCATTCTTTGAAAGAAGACCGAAAGCAGAACCTACATCGCTCTTTTCAAGCTGGAGGGCATCTGCGATCTCAGGCATAGTATGAGGACCATTATCTCTGATAAATGTAAAGATGCGCTCTACAGGCATGCCATTCTTCTCTTGGTCTCTGCCCAGATCTGTGAGTTCATACATGACTCTCTTGGTTCTTCCTGTTTCTGCAAGGCACTCTTTCGCACTTAACCAGGAAAATGCCTGGTTGCACTGTCCCACTTTATAGTCAAGTTCCTTGACGATTCTCTCAGAAGTGATCACCTCACCTTTTGAGACATGTCTCAGAAGTTTGACCTCCAAGGGATGCAGATTCTTTACATCTATATCCATTATTAATCTCCTGTAGGGCTGAAGCCCTTGGTTTTTATGTTAACTCAAAGAGAAAGAAAATTGAAAGAGGAGAGCGCCATATCCAGGGATATAGAATGGGCTCCCTTTTCATCAATGACCTTTTCTCTTATTACAACCACTGTATAAGCATCAGTGTTTTCCTTGGCTATCCAGACTTTTTTCTCACTTTCGCTGTCGAGGACAATAAGGATCAAGTACCTCTTTCCACCCTTCTCCGCCAACAGTGAGAGTTTTTCTCCCCTGTACTCCGGGATCCAAAGGACATACCCTTCATCGTGTAGTCTTCCATATAGATGAAGAAGAGCCTTACGCTCAGGGAGGGTGCTCCACTTCTTCTCAACAGCATTATAAGGAAGGATAAGAGTCACCTCTTCTCCTGTGGTTGCCTTCTTCTCTATGTCATAGACTGGAACGGAGTGGGATGAAGAAAATAGATCCTGAGGTATTTCTTCACCATATAGGATGTTGTAAGTGTTATCTGTCATCATTCTCCTCCATGAGGTTATCAAAGGCTTTCCTTATTCTATCTCTATTTGGAAGAGTTGCGTTCTCAAGTTTTCTGGAAAATGCAAGAGGCATTTCAAGAGCAGAGACTATCTTGATGGTGGCCTTTATGCCACTCTCCTGGATTATCCTGATGATGCTCTCTGCCACTGAGCTCTGTAATGGGACATTCTCTACAATAAGTATTTTCCCGATTCTTCCAGCCCACTCTTTTATAGCTTCTTCATCCAGTGGCTTCAGGGTACATAGGTCAAGGAATGTTACACTTTCCTCTCCCAAGGCCTTCTTTGCTTCATAGAGGCCTCTGGAGTACCCGATAATTAGTACATTCCTTCCCCTTTCATCTATCAAAGCCTTGCCAAGAGGAAGAATGTCATCCTCTCCTCCTATTTCACCTTCATTGGAGTAGAGAGCCTTATGCTCAAAGAATATTACAGGGCACTCTTCCTTTGCAGCGGCCTTCAAAAGAGCCTTTGCACTCCATGGGGTACTTGGAGCGCACACCTTGATTCCAGGAACATTCAAAAACATTGCCTCTGGGCATGCAGTGTGCTGGGCGCCGTGTCCCGTTCCTCCGCCCATGGCAGTTCTTATGATAAACGGGCACTTAAGCTGGCCGCCTGACATAAAGTATGACTTCGCCCCATGGTTAATGACGGCATCTGAGACAAGAGTCATGAAGTCAGCATACATTATCTCGACTATAGGGCGCTCTCCAAGCATCGAGGCTCCAACAGCGAGGCCAGAAAAAGCTTCTTCTGAAACAGGAGTTTCAATTATTCTTTCAGGAAAGCTCTTATATAAGTCTCCTGTAACCCCGAAGCATCCACCATAGACTCCGATGTCTTCGCCGATGAGAGTGACTCTCTCGTCCTTTTCCATTATCTCAAAAAGCGCTTCCCTTACTGCAGTGCGGTAGGAGCCGGTGTGGGTGTCTTTTCCTTTATGGAACGGAACACTTACGCTTTCTGGCATAACCAGTGCCTCCGCTTCCTCCAGGGACAACACATCGTCCTTCTCAGCCCACGCCTCATCCCAAGCTTTTTCCACATCTTTATATGCTTTATTCTTTATAGCGTCGCATTCCCCAACAGAGAGAATGGAATTGGAGACAAGATAATTTACATATAGTGAGATAGGATCCTTCTTCTCCCACTCTTTCTCTTCTTCCCTTGTCCTATATAAAAGTTTATCAGACTTACTATGACCACATAAACGATATGTCTCCACCTCGATAAAGTATGGCCTCTTCTCTTCCAGAATGGTTTTTCTTGCTCTCTTTACGGCTTCAAAGACTGCGTTAACGTCGTTTCCATCTACCTTTTCATGTCCCACACGATAGCCTTCAGCTCGCATATGGATAGTGGAAGTTGCAATCATTCTATCAGACGATGCGCTCATTCCATAGTGGTTGTTCTCCATAAAGAAAAGAAGAGGGAGATCCCATACCGATGCGAGATTCATCATCTCATGGATACTTCCCCTGCTCGAGGCTCCGTCACCGAAGATGGCCACGGCTATGTTATCTTTATTCTGTCTCTTGAGGGCGAAGGCACAGCCTCCTGCAAGAGGAACACCGGAGCCAACTACGGCAGATGAGCCCAGGTTATAATTCTCGACATCTGTCATGTGCATACTGCCACCCAGGCCCTTACAAAGCCCGAGACGAGATCCCAGCATCTCTGAAAACATTGCCTTCATATCTGAGCCGGTTGCAATATTAAAGCCATGACAGCGATGGGTCGGAACAAACCAATCCCCCTTCTCAAGCGCTGCACATAGGCCCACATGTGATGCTTCCTGACCTATGGATAGATGTGTGGTGCCATAGAGATTCCCTTTGGAAAACTCCTTCTGGAGTTTCTCTTCAAAGAACCTGGACAAGTACATTTTCTCCAACATATTACTATAATTCATTTGTCCCCCAAGCCTAGAAAGCGTATAGCCAAAAGAATAGTAGGTCAAGGTGAGAGTATTTTTCTAGTAATGTTTCCGTAAAAGAAGAGCAACTCCATTCACCACCTTTCATTTTTTATATATGATGAAAAGGTATTTGGAGGAAAGACAATGCAGCTAGCCATACCGCCACTGACAGAGGATCTCAAAAGAGTTCTGATTGACGCAGATACAATCAGAAGCAGAGTCGAAGAACTTGCAGCAGAGATTAACAGAGACTACAAAGATATTACAGAACCACTGGTCATCGTAGGAGTACTAAAGGGTTCTGTTTTTTTCTTGACAGACCTTGCAAGAAAACTAAGAGTCCCACACATCATCGATTTCATCGCAATCTCCAGCTATGGAAAGAATGGAGACAAGCGTGGTGAAGTAAGATTCTTGATGGATACAAGAGAAAGCATCACAGACAGACACGTTTTGATCGTTGAGGATATTCTTGACAGTGGCCATACACTCTCTTACCTCACACAGAACTTCGAGGCTCGTCATCCATTATCAGTAAAGAAGGCTGTTTTCCTGGATAAGCCTGCACGCCACGAAGTTGAAACAGAAATCCACTATAAAGGCTTCGACATTCCGGATGTATGGGTTGTCGGATATGGACTTGACTACAAGGAAGAGTATAGGACCCTTCCATATATTGCGGAAATGATTCCAAAGAACTAAGGAGGAGAAAATGTCCGTCAATTGTGTAATTGGTCTCCAATGGGGAGATGAAGGAAAGGGAAGAATCGTCGACTATCTTGCCCAGCAGGCAGATATGGTCATCCGTTTTCAGGGTGGCGACAACGCAGGCCACACTGTAGTGAACGAAAAGGGAAAGTTCGGTCTCCATATCCTCCCTTCAGGAATCTTCAATGACGATACAATGAATATCGTAGGCGCTGGAACAGTAGTTAACTTCGACAGAATGCACTCTGAGCTTGAAGAAATCGAAAAGGTCACAGGAGAAAAGATCCAGAGTGTCTTCATCGATGAAAGAGCCCACATCATCATGCCTTATCATATGGCACTCGATGGCGCCGAGGAAGGAAAGAGAAGCGAAAGCGAGAAAATAGGAACAACAAAGAGAGGAATCGGACCTTGTTACCAGGACAAGGCAGCAAGATGTGGAATCAGAGCTGCTGATATTCTTGATGAAGAGACTCTGAGAAAGAAACTCTCCGCACTCCTCCCAAAGAAAAACAGGGAGCTGGAATACTACGGTCTCCCGACTTATGATCTGGAAGACTTGATGGCAAAGGCCAAGGGCTGGAAAGAAGAGTTCGGTGACCACATCATCGACACAAACCCTGCCGTTAGAGAAGCTGTGGAAGAAGGAAGAAACATCCTTCTCGAGGGACAGCTTGGAATCATGAGGGACAACGACTGGGGAATCTACCCATACTCCACATCTTCCAACCCGACAGCAGCCGGTGGCTGTAACGGAGCCGGAATCCCTCCAAAAGCCATTGACAGGGTATACGGTGTTGCCAAGGCTTACTCCACTTCCGTTGGTGGCGGCCCATACATGACAGAGCTCTTTGACGAGACAGCAGACAAACTCAGGGCAATCGGCCATGAGTTCGGCGTAACAACAGGACGCCCTCGCCGCTGCGGTTGGTTTGACGCCGTCGCCTGCGATTACGCTTGCTGGATGAATGGTGTCACTGATGTCTGTCTTACAAAAATCGATGTCCTCGATACCTTCGAGACACTCAGGGTCTGCACAGGCTACATGATCGATGGCGAGTACTACTCCCACCTTCCTGAAACAAGACTTCAGGAAAGGGCAAAGCCAATCTATACAGACTTTGAAGGCTGGATGGAAGACACAACAGGCTGCAGAAAGTGGGAAGACCTACCAGAGAAATGCAGAACATTCATTCTGGAGTTGGAGAAGCTGATCAAGACTCCTATCACTCTCATCAGTGTCGGACCTGAGAGAGATCAGCTG